>CALDOH010000001.1 GCA_937912185.1 uncultured bacterium
GCTCTAGCCAACTGAGCTATGGGCCCTGGGATAAAAATGGTGCGGGCGATCTCGCTTTGCGGGATACCCCGATCAGACACATTGGTGCCGGAGAGGAGATTTGAACTCCTACGAGCAAATATGCTCACAGGCCCCTCAAGCCTGCATGTCTACCAATTTCATCACTCCGGCTTTTAGTCTACCAGTTCCGCCACGCCCGCAGAGGGGTTATGTTATATTTTAGTTTCTTTTAGTTTTCTCTTTGAACCTCTTAGGTAGCCTAATTTAGCTCGTCTAACCTTAGCTTGTTTAACAGGTTCAATCTTACTAACCACAGGTGAGTTTAAAGGATAGATTTTTTCAACGCTAATACCACCAGAAACCTTACGGACAGTAATAGTGGCACCGGTTTCTTTGCCGTGTTTATGAGCTAAAATAATACCTTCAAAAACCTGAATTCTTTCTTTTTCTTCACCCTTGGCGTTCTTTTCTACGATCTTTTCGTGAACACGAACAGTCATACCAGGTTTGATTTCTACACTTGGTTTATTAGGTTTACTTTCTTCTTTCTTTTTTTCTTCAGCCATATTTATGTTTATACTCTTATAAAAAAAGCCATTATCAGAATAATGACTAGTCTATTCTAGCCGATTTGGCCTTTTTTGTCAATGGTGTTATTTGAGCTTCTTGTCTATGAAATCTACTACTTTTTGGGTAGCCTGCTCGGCATTTATATTGGTAGTATCTAATACAAAGTCATAGTGTGATTCATCGGTATGATCTGTATTATAGAACTTTGTATATCTAGCTATGTTATTAGCTTTTCTTTGTTTAGTTTTTTCTATTAACTCTGCTAGTGAATTTACATTAGCTTCATTACGCTTAATTTTATTTTCTTCTTTTTGCAGAGATAACCATATTCTTCTGGCGCCTTCCTCTACGTCTACTTTGATAAATAATTTGATTGATTCAGGTATAAAATTGTACAATACCCTGCCCTCAGCTATGACCATGCTATCTTTGGCTAGTTTATAAGTTTCTTGGCTAGCTTTTTTATCAACTTCAATGTCAACTTGTGAATCATTTTCCATAGCTTTTTGTAGCTCTATCAAAGTCATGCCTCTATCTTTGGCCATTTGTCTCCAAATGCCGCCAGCATAAACACGCTTAGCTCCATATTTTTTTACTAGAGCTTTAGCAATAGTGCTCTTACCGCTACCGGGCGTACCAGAAATTGTAATTATTGGGTTCACCCCGTTAGAAATTTTAGTGTTTTGCATAGTAATTATTTCACCTTGAATCCCCCGTATGATTTTGTGAATTTCTAACGGGGTTCATTATTTTATAGTATTTAAAAAGTTTTCCAATTCACCAGGTAATTTTGACTTGTACTCACGCCAATTACCCTCGATATCCTTAAATTTTAAAAAATGTGAGTGTAGAAATATTCTCTGTGCCAAAACTTTTTTCTTTTTACGGAGATCTTTTGTTTGATAAAGTTTATCACCGACCACCGAGTGGCCAATACTGTGTAAGTGAGCGCGAATCTGGTGCATGCGGCCAGTTTTGATCTGGACACTAAGTAAGGTGTATTTAATAAATTTTTTAATGACCTCATAAGTGGTCAAAGCTGTTTTGCCACTTAGTTTGGTGTTTTGGATTTTCATTAGTCCAGTTTTTTTATCACGCTCAAGGGCTACATTTACTTCACCTGAGTCATTTAGCATTGCTCCATGGACCAAGGCGGTATATTTTTTTTGGATGGTTCGATCTTGAAATTGACGCTTGAGATTATCAAAACTATCTTGAGTTAGTGGTATGACTATCAGACCTGACACTTCTTTATCTAGGCGATGGACAATGGCCGGACGATTGGGGTCATCACCGATTTTGACTGAGTGAGGGAATCTTTGCATTACCCAGTCAGCTAGAGTGTTGATTTCTCCCTTGTCGGTAGGGTGAACCAATAGTCCATGGGGTTTGTCCAAAATCAAAAATTCATCATTTTGATCGATTATCTTTGGCTCAGCTACAAAGGCGGTATCTTTTTTTTCGGTCTTGGGGTCATAATTTATTTTATCGCCAGTCTTGAGCCATTTATGGACCGTGGTTTCTTCATCATTTACAGTGATTTGACCACTCAAAATAATCTTTTTTATTTGACTGCGAGTCGTATCTACTAGCTGAGCTAGTAGATATTTATCCAAACGTTCTTTTTTGTCTTCTTTGTATATAAATTTCATAAGGTTAATTTAGCAGATATTGGTATAAAAATAAAGGTTTTTATATAATTGACACAAATAGTCATTTATACTAAGATATGTTATTGTGATTAGGTAATCAATGGTACATATAATGATAGATTGTAGTGATCGAGACTAAACCCTTGACTCCGAAGGAGGAGACGCATGAATATGTGGAGAGACCACGGAAGTGCCGCCAGGAATATGGATTTGTACCACCAGTATATGGAGCGCGAGCTCTACTATACCTCCACGGAGGTTCGGGTCGACGACGGGACTATCTCCGTTTTTTGTCCTCGTCCGGCGCCGATCCTTTTCCAGGTCTTGGAAGGTGGTAAGCGTGTTCCTGTGGAAACGCACAACATCGACGTTAGGGCCTTGGCTACGGCCCAGAAGATCATCGACACTTGTCGGGCGACCGACTGGGAACTAGCGGGCGCTGTCTTGGATGCGGTGGATGATGCGCGTGAGCGCAGTCTCAAGTTGCACCAGTGTCTCGGGAAGGGATACATCAATATCAACGCCTGTCGGCAGGCTGTTGCGGCTGATCCCTACCAAGTGCGTTTGCACGAACTGGCCGAAGAGTTTGGCGACATCCATAGTCTAGCCCTCAAGCTGATGTGGCAACACGTCGATCCGCTCTACTGCTTGCTCCGCGAGGACAGAAACCTCTTCCATGATCCGGCGACTGTCGTCAAGATCGAGGAGGCCCTCGAGATATTCCAGCAATGGAGAGCCAGGGTTGGCCATTTCCTGAACAGGCGTTACGAGATCATCCGCTTTTCGGATTTCCTCCTGATGTGGAAGCCCGACTGGGCAGATCTCAACAGGGTCTAATCGGCTCGACTACAAATTCTATATCCCCAGTGAAATAAAACCGGGGTTTTTTATTTGAATTAAAAAAGACCACATTACTGTGGTCAAGAAGTCTGAGGTAGGGGTTGGCGGTAGCGGAACCACAACACGGAGGTCAGCAGGAAAATCAGGAAGAACCCTGGAGCTGTGATCTTGATCACCCACTTGTCGGCCCAGTAGCCATAAACCAGCCAGAAGCCCGAATTAAAGAAAGTGACGATCAGAAGTTGGAGTCGGACTACACCAGAGCTACGCTCTTTATGGATTTCCCAAGGCTGTTTGAAGGCAAAGCCCATGAGAGCCAAAGAGAAGAAGAGGAATATTTCTGCTTCGTAGGGAGTCAGCCAGCTGACGATGTTAAGGACAGTAGTGATATAGCAGAGGGCTTTTTCGAAGCGAGAAAATCCTTTGTACTTCCATAGTCCAGTGAACATCGGAATCATAGCTAGGCCAGTGACGATGCCATTGTAGATCAGTGGGATGCTATTGTCGGCAAAGCCATAAAGCATAGCGGATATCCGAGTGCCGGCCAGAAAGACAAAGAGTGGGGTATAGACCGAGCGGCCAGAACGTTGTTTCCAGATGGTGATGCCCTGGTCTAAAAGTCCATAAGCAATCAAGGTGCTGAACGTAATGGTGCCTATTTCGCTGATAAGCTTAGGTGTCCAGTTGATTTGACTAAAGTCCAAGACTCACCTCCTTTATAAGGTACAGGTTCAAACGTGAAGATTATTTTTATCACGCAGCTTGTTTTTTGTCAATAAAAAACCCCGAAGTTAATCAGGGTGTTAATGGGGAGCTCTACTTTTTCTAGCTAGCAGGCTCAGTAGTTGCCTGGTCAGGTCTGATCGAAGATCAAAACGTAATATTCTGGTCAAGGAACCATTGACTTGGAGATAGTTGTCGATTTCGGCAGGGCTTGAAATGGTGATTACCTCCTTGAAGCTAGAGATGAACAACTGGGCAATTTCTGCGGGTAGAGGGTCGGATTCAGGCAACAGTAGTAAGCGGGTGTTTTTCACCATCCTATCCTTTGGTGTTGTAGGGTACAAGAGTGACTGTCTTTAGTTTAAGCCCATTGAATGGAAGGTGTCAAATAAATAAAAAACATCACGTAAAAAGCCCGCCATTAGGCGGGCTTCACGTGACAAGCCAAACAAATTTTATTTTATATGGCCGCGCCACGTGCTTCAGCGAAGCTGAAGTTTACGTGGTGCCCCCACCAGGACTCGAACCTGGGACCGTTTGCTTAAGAGGCAACTGCTCTACCAACTGAGCTATAAGGGCGGACTAATAATTTCTGTGGTCAAGGAGCATGGGTGAGCGAAGCGAGTGGTGCGGCCGGAAGGACTTGAACCCTCAACCCCTTGGTCCGAAGCCAAGTGCTCTATCCAGTTGAGCTACAACCGCAAATCGTATATTTAAAAAATAGCTAAGTAAGCTATTGCAGACAGCACTATAACATATAGTTTGGAATAAATCAAGTCTAAGATTTGATGAAAGGATCAATATACACTTGTTTTATTTCTTTTTCAGCGGCAGTCATTTCTGAGATCATCACATCTTGAATAGCTGGCGCGACTTGGGTAGCCAAGGCCTCTAACAATACTTTGTTATTTACTGAAAAGTTCTTTTTATTAATCTTATTGCCCAATATTATAAAACCGATTACTTTTTTCTGGATTTTAATTGGGGTAATCATTAAGGTTTTACATTTGTATGGTAGCTTATCGTATTCTTTTGGCCATTTACCTTCGGCCAAAATAACAGTATTTGGCGCGTCTATTAGTTGTGGTAGTAGAGGATCCTCATCAATATCAAAGAAGGTATCGTCTGATAGTTTAAAACCGACATTTTTATGTACGTGTATTTTTCGAGTAGCATGAGAAAAACTCATAAAAGCTATTTTTTCAGCAGGAATAATTTGTAAGATAATATCTATCCATTCTTCTATCATGGACATTAGGTCATCATAAGTGCCGATTATTTTGCCAGCAGCAAATAGGGCCCAGAGTTTGTTGTTGGCATGAGTTAAGCGTCTTTTTAGTACTGAAGCAATATTTTTGTAAATTTTGTTGGCTAGCTCGGGATTTTTTTTGACAATGGTGTGCCAACTGTATACGGACAGTTCCAAAACTTTTAGATTTTTACTAGCTACATCTAGGTTGTAACTATGAACATCTGTTTTATCAATCAAAGCCATCTCACTCAAAACATCATGTTGTTTGAATAAAGCGATTGTTTGCTCACCATCTGGATCTTGTTTAAGAGCAACAGAGCCTTCGGTAATTATCAAAACTTTATCACGAATCATTCCTCTTCGGAATATTTTGTTGCCATAGTTGTACTCTTTTTCAGAAAAAAAATCAGCTAGAAAGTTTAATTCTTTTTGGCTAAGATCTTTTAATAATTCAACTTTGTTTAGAGCAAATTGGCTCATAGTTATTTTATATTAGAGAGGTAAGCTAGGGCGGTGGTTTCTTCTACTAGATTTTGGTCTAATAAATCTTTTATGTTTTGTTCCATAGTAAACATGCCAACATCGGCACTAGTCTGAATGACACTTTTGATTTGAGGAATTTTATTTTCACGAATAATATTAGCTACAGCTGGAGTCTTGATTAAGATTTCTCTGGCTGCCACTCGGCCACCACCAACTTTTGGTAATAATTGTTGAGAAATAACTCCATTTAGAGAGATAGAAAGTTGAAGTCTGACCTGACTTTGTTGATGAGGGGGGAATACATCAATAACACGATCAATGGTTTGGGCTGCATTGTGAGTATGTAAGGTTGCTAACACCAAGTGACCAGTTTCAGCTAGGGTGATAGTAGCAGCCATGGTTTCTAGGTCTCGGACTTCACCAACCATAATGACATTTGGATCCTGACGCAATACGTGCGTTAGGGCGCTTTCAAAACTTACCATATCATTGCCTAATTGGCGTTGTTTGATAATACTTTTTTTTGATTGATGAATGTATTCAATTGG
>CALDOH010000002.1 GCA_937912185.1 uncultured bacterium
TTTACTTGTATGCGACATGGGTTTTGGCGTTGCTGATAAATTTAAGGAAGAATTCGGTAAAGCTGCTATGACTGTATTTGGCGCTGGCTGGGCCTGGCTATCTGTAGCTGAGGGTAAACTAATTATAGAAAAAACTAGCAATCAAGATAGTCCCTACTCTCTAGGACACACTCCTATCTTGGGTATTGATGTCTGGGAACACGCCTATTATCTAAAATATCAAAACCGCCGAGCTGAATTTGTAGAAAATTTTTGGAGAGTAATTAATTGGAAAGAAGTTGGCGAAAAATTTGCGCAAGCTAAATAAAATATAAAAAAACCTAACTCAGAAATGAAAAGAGATATTATTCTGATTATGGAGGGTGGTACTATTCAGGGAGTCTTTAGCTCTGGAGTAATGACAGCCTTTCAAAAACACAATATCCGTCCTCGGATTCATAGTATCTATGCCGTATCTTCTGGCGCTCATAACGCTGCTTATTTTTTGTCCGGCAATTCTGAGGTTGGTCAAGAAATATATTATGATTATCTACTTAGGCGTCATAGCTTTTTGAAACATTTGTCAGCCAAAGTAATAATCAAAAAAATATTGGGTCTTTTTTTCCTGGGTAAAAGTTTTGACGTTATAGATCTAGAGTATATTAGAGATCTGGAGATAAACATAATACCCCTCAATCTAGAGAGGATCAAAAACACCCCTATAAAATTTTATGTTAGGGTTTTTGACCCCAAGACTAGAAAAAATCTTTTTGTTGATGCCAGGGAACATACTATCGAGAGACTACTGCAAAGCTCCAAAGTACCACCCTATGCCTATACCAAACATGATACTGGCTATATCGATGGCGGAGTGATGCCTTGTAGAGACTTTTTGACTAAGGTAGTCAAAAAAAATACTGACAAAACTATTATCTATATTTTCAACGACAAAAAAACCATCAAAAAAGTAACCAAGCAAATACTACCAGACCTAATTGATGTAATTTTCAAAACTAGATTTTTGGGACTACGCTATGGCCTAAAACATCTCTTTAATATCTATAGCTATACTTACGTCAGTAGCTTGAAAGATCAAAAACATACTCATGTACTCTATGATGAAACCGGAAACTCTAAACGAGAAAAAAACAAAGCCAAAATATACTCCGCCTACAAGCTAGGTTATGCTAAGGGCGAAGCAATGCTTAAAGAATTAAATATTATAAAATAATTAACCTAACAAACATATGGAAGAAAGAAACGAATGTTGTGGCGGTGATTGTTGCGAAGAAGAACTTTGCTGCGACAACAATACCCCTAAAATTGGCCAGCTAGCCCCAGAATTTGAGGCCGAAGCTTATCATGAAGATACTGTCAAAAAAATAAAACTATCTGATTATAAAGGTAAGTGGGTAATATTGCTTTTCTACCCAGCCGACTTTACCTTTGTTTGCCCAACCGAGCTCGGTGATGTAGCCGATCACTACGAAGAGATCAAGGGCCTAAATGCTGAAGTGTTGTCAGTTTCAACTGACACTGCTTTTGTACACAAAGCCTGGCATGATGATAGCGATACTATCAAAAAAATTAAATTTCCTATGCTAGCTGATCCAACTCATGACATTTGTCTTGATTATGGAGTCTTGATCGAAGAAGAAGGCATGGCCTTGCGTGGTACCTTTATCATTGATCCAGAGGGTCACCTCAAAACCATGGAAGTACATGACAATGGTATCGGCAGATCTAGCAAAGAACTACTGAGAAAACTCCAGGCCGCTCAATTTGTTCACAAGTATGGTGATCAAGTTTGCCCAGCCAATTGGGAACCAGGCTCAGACACACTTAAACCCGGTTTAGATTTAGTCGGGAAAATTTAGCCACCAAACCCCTCCCAGACCTCCCCTTAGTAAGGGGAGGAGCTTTAATCCCTCCCCCTTAATCAAGGGGGAGCCGGAGGGGGTTAGGTGGCTTTTTGTTTTTAGTTTAAAAATGTTATAATTTCTATATGGAAAAACCAGTAGATAAATCAATAAAAATAGATCCAGTCAATGTTACAGAAACAGGGGCTCGTCTCAATGTATTTCAAAAAAGAGACCCCTTTGATGATTTTATGGAACATATTGATCAAGATGCTGAGAGAAGATCCCCTACAGAAGCTGAGATTGAAAAGATGGATAAAAATATGATTCATCTAGGTAAAATCCTTTAAGGCTCTGATAGTAATTGGCATATTGATGGTGCCCTGAACATTTCGCTCCTAAAGGGTGAATATATTGGTATTCATAAAGATGTTGATATATCTTTGGAAGCTAGCGAACTAGCTCAAACTGACCAACACATCGAACAAGAGGGTTATGGTTTTTTCCTATCCTACCCAGAAGATGAATCTGACCTTAGCAAAGGCCATGTAATGGAAAGAGTAAACTTTGCCCAAGGAAGCCAAATAACAGAGAGCAAACACCTAATGTTGGCCGCCATAGATGAAGCGGGTAATATCCAAGAAGGTGAGGCACTAAATTTTGTAGATGTACACATAATATCTAGAGATAATGAGGGGAGGCCTATTGGCTCGACTGGTGTTGAACTTCCAGAAGAATGGTTTGTGGGACAAAGTCATGAATTCAAGGGACAAGAAATAAAAATATCTCACCCCGCCAAGGTCGCCTATTACAAACTCCACAGTGAAAGATCTTATGATAAGACTGATTTAGAAGCATTGGCTCAAACCGGTTCACTCTCTATAGAAGATGTAGAAGAAATTGCGCAAATCTTTGAACAAGAATTTTCTAATGGGCGAAAACAATTTGAAACTGTAATCGAGGAATTATTACAAAAAATAAAACCAGGCATGCCTGCTGAGGAAGTGTTCGATACTTTGGCTCAACATCCAGTAATAGCAGAAAAAATAAAATACATAGAGGACTCTATCCGTCAGCTTTCCCAGGCTATTGCTGAAAGTGAGGAAATATCTTTGGAACAAATCATGACCCAAGCTCTAAGTATATTCAAAGTGCAAGAAAGTTTTGACGACAAGAGAGCTGAGATAAATGGAATACGTAAAATATTAGAGGACAAAGCAAAACTAGAAAATATAAGAGGAGAAATCCAAGAATAAAAATGAAAATAGAATACGAAGCTACTTTTGAAAATATCGATAAAGATGAAATCCGTGCCCGCCTCAAAACAGCTGGCGCTAAAATGATTTATCCAGAATTTCTCATGAAAAGATATGTCTGGCATTTCCCTAAGGGCCACGAAGTCTATGGCGGCTGGGTCAGGGTCCGACAAGAAGCTGACAAAATAACTATGAGTGTCAAAATTGTAGCCGATAATAAAAAAATTGAAGACCAAAAAGAACTCTGTGTAGAGGTAAGTAGTTTTGAAATAGCTAGAGATATCATCAATTCACTTGGCTGTCAGGAAAGAGCCTACCAAGAAAGCCGCCGTGAACTCTGGCACTTAGATGGTGCCGAAGTCACTATCGATGAATGGCCATTTCTCGAGCCCTTTGTCGAGATCGAGGCTCAGTCGGAAAAAATAGTAAGAGCCGTAGCCAAAAAACTAAATTTTGATTATAACCAAGCGCTCTTTGGCTCAGTCGACTTTCAATACGCTGACAGATATAATATCAGCCAAGAGAAGTCAACGAACGAACACCAAATATTACTTTTGGTATAAAAAACCCTTTTATAAAATAATTTGTCATCTCGACCGTAGTATCATCTGACGCGACGTAGCGGAGAGATCTAGATTTCTCTATTCGCTTCGCTCAATCGAAATGACATTGTAAAATAAAAAATAAAATGCCAAACATAAAATTGACATCCTACGGTGCGGCCGAAGAAGTGACTGGCTCTTGTCACCTACTCAACGTCGATGGCTATCGTATCTTGATTGACTGTGGTCTATTTCAAGGTGGTCATGAAAATTATCTCAAAAACTGGGAAGACCTTTTGTTTGACCCCAAAAATATAGATGTTGTTATACTGACCCACGCTCATCTAGACCACTGTGGTCGTTTGCCCAAACTTTATCAAAAAGGCTACAAAGGCAAAGTTCATGCTACCGGTCCAACTATCAAACTAACCCAGATAGTATTGGAAGACAATTTGCAAATCATGACTGAAAAGGCTGAAAAACAAAAAATAGCCCCACTATATAGCTCTGCCGATTTGATGAAGCTAAATATTAGCTGGCTCAAATCTGATTATTATCAAGAGGTTGATCTAGGCAATGGTATTAGCTTCAAATTTCACAACGCTGGCCATATCCTCGGTGCCGCTATAGTAGAACTAAAAACTCCTGACAAAACAATCGTCTTTTCTGGAGATATCGGTGGACATCATATGCCACTAGTCAAAGACATTGATTATATCGAAACCGCCGACTACGTAATCTGTGAAAGTACCTATGGTGATCGTATCCACGAAGACTTGACTGATCGTAACAAAAAATTACTCGACGCTGTCAAAAGAGTAACTCTCAATAATTCTACTTTGCTCATCACTATCTTTGCTATCGAGCGTACCCAGGACATCCTCAAGGTCCTCAATGACTACTATGAATCTCATCTGGACTTTAATGTGCCAGTCTATCTAGATAGCCCTATGGCTGCTGAAGCAACCAAGATCTATCAAGAAGAACTCAGCTATCTCAACCAAGAAGCTCAAGATACCCTCCAGCGCGACAAAGACATCTTCCGCTTTCCTCATTTGAAAATTACCAATAGCTCTCGTGACTCCAAAAAGATAAATTCTACTCCTCCACCAAAAATAATCATGGCCGGATCTGGCATGGTCGAAGGTGGTCGCATGCTGCATCACTTTGGACGATACTTATCTGACAAAAGAAATCATGTTTTGTTTATGGGCTATCAAGTACCAGGCACTTTGGGAAGCAAAGTACTAGGTGGTGATTTTGATTTTGACTATTATGGTCGCAAGGTACCGGTCAGGGCTGGCGTAGACCAGATCGACGGCTTCTCAGCTCACGCTGACCAAAACGCCCTGCTGGATTGGCTAGAACATTTCAAAAATCCCCAAAAGATTCTACTCGTCCATGGTGATGCCAAGGTCTTGCCAATATTTTCTCAAAAAATAAAAGAAAAACTTGGCCATGATAGCCAAGTAATAGAACTCAATACACCAATTAGTCTCTGACCTCTCGAAAAAATAAAATTATCGTTTGTTGAGGGGATTTTCAATCTCCTCTTCTTCGTTTTCTTCATTTTGTGTTGGCAGGACCGGATACTTTTCTAAGTCCAAACCGCCCAAATACAAGACTGGGTCCATTAGGTCTACCTTTTCATTGGTTTTGGGTCCACGATGAGGCTGATGACCACGCTGGCCTTGTCCTCGAGGCTTGTTTTTGAATATTTTTCCCATATAAAAATATACTACCAGATATGCCATTGGCTGACAATAGCCAAAAAATTCTCCAAATTGGACAATTTCAAAAAGAGGGTTTATAATAAAGGCCCCTTAAAGAGGGCGAAAATAAACACCAAAACACGAAAATTTGGCAATCCTACATCTTGTGTGCTATAATAGTTTAGAACACAACATATAGTGGTTTTACCCTAAATTTCAATAACGTGTTTCTTTTTTTGTCTTTATTTAGCACTAAAATACACTAAGCATTAAAACAAAATAAACCCATGCAACCCGATCATGTCATCAAAAGAAGTGGTGCCAGCCAATCTTTTGACCCAAGCAAAATCAGAAGGTCTCTTTCTCAGGCAATTGTTAGCGCCGGTTTAAAAGATAATCCTCTATCAGACAAATTATCCCGTCAGGTTATCTCTTATTTGGAAGAAAATATGCCCGCTGAGAACAAAATCACCAGTGATGACATCCGGAGTGCTGTTAATATTATACTTTTGGACAATGATCTACCAGAAGTAGCCAAAATTTACTTCAAAACCCGTGGCAAGAAGATGGACAAGCAACAAAGAATCTTCCCGGGCATCAAAAAAATCAAAAAAAGAGACGGCTCAGTCGTTGATTTTGATAAAAACAAGGTCTATAACGCAGCTTACAAATCTGGCCAGGCCAGCGGTGAGTTTGGTGAAGAAGAAGCTCGCAAACTGGCTGATATTATCACTTCTGTAGTAGAACATAAGTTTAGCGAGAACCAAACCCCAACCGTTGAGGAAATCCAAGACATCATTGAGATCATCCTCATCCAATCAAACTGGGCCAGAACCGCCAAAGCCTTTATCCTCTACCGAGAACAGAGGAAAAAAATGCGTTTGGAGCAAGGAAAAGTAGTTACTTCTGAGGAAGTAAAGAGTCTACAAGAGCGAGGCGTTACTTTAAGCAAACAAGCCAAGCTTATCTTGAACAATTCTACCAACTTTGATGAGTTGGGTAGGATTATTTTTTTAGATCGTTACTCTATCAAGGATAAAAGAGAAGATATCGCTGTCGGTGACCTAGTAATCGTCATTACCAAAGAAGATCGCAAATATCCCAAAAAAGACCTGGGTATTATCCAGCAAATGCTGACCAAGGATAGGGCCAAACTATATATGCTCACTGGCGTCTATGCTGATGCTGAAAATAACTTTGAATTTGAACAAGATATCTTCAAATGCGACAAACCACGTGAATCCATCAACGATGCTCACCGTCGAATCGCCAAAGCAGTCGCTTCTGTTGAAGAAAGCGAGGATAATAGATCAAAATACTTTGAAGAATTCTTTGAAGCCCTACAAAAAAAATACATTCAGCCAGGTGGTCGTATCATGACTGGTGCCAACGTTGACCAACATGGCAACTATACTTCCAACTTGACTTTGTTTAATTGCTATGTCCTACCTAGCCCTCTAGACTCCCGAAAAGCCATCGTCAAAGACAGCCTTCATCAAATGGTAGAGGTCATGTCTCGTGGTGGTGGTGTTGGTATGTCACTATCAGCCCTGCGACCCCGCTACGCCTACGTTAAGGGCGTTCACGGCAAGTCTTCTGGCTCTGTCTCCTGGGCTGGCCTATTTTCCTATGCCACTGGCCTGATTGAGCAAGGCGGCAGCCGTCGCGGTGCGCTGATGCTGATGCAATGGGACTGGCATCCAGATGTAATCGAGTTTATCTCTGCCAAAACCAACGCTGGTCAAATAGAAAATGCCAATATTTCTGTGATGGTCTCTGATGATTTTATGGAGGCTGTCAAAAACAACCGCGAATGGAACCTAGAATTCCCTGACTATGAAAATCCAGCCTACGCTGATATCTATGACAATATTTGGCAGGGCGATCTCCATGCTTGGAAAGAAGCTGGCTATCCTACCAAAATCTACAAAACTATCCGCGCCCGTGACTTGTGGCAAAAGATAATCTCTGCCGCCCACTCTAGCGCTGAGCCAGGCATCGTCTTTATGGAGCGCTACAACAAAATGTCCAACTCATATTACTTTAACAAAATAATATGTACCAATCCTTGTGGCGAACAAGG
>CALDOH010000003.1 GCA_937912185.1 uncultured bacterium
ACCTCGGCCATCACAATTAGGGCATTTATTTTTAATCTGTTTACCTTGACCACCACAATCTGGACAAATAGTTTGAGTCCGAAAAGTGCCCAAAACAGTAGTAGCTATCTTGCCGCTGCCGCCACAAGTGTCACAAGTGTCATAAGAAGTCCCCTTGTCTGCGCCTGTGCCCTTACAAGGCTCACATAGCACCTCCTTACGCAAGGATATAGTCTCACTAGTACCAAAAACAGCTTCCTTGAGGCCAATCTCTATGTCCACCTCAATATTACTGCCACGGTTACTACGAGAGTGTCCACCTGGACCGCCACCAGTAAAAAAACTACTAAATATATCACCAAGGTCAAAATCAACTCCTTGACCACCAGAACCCTGAAAACCAGAAAAATCAAAACCCTGACTAAAAGGATTTTGTCCACCTGGACCTTGAGCACCATCAAAGCTAGTGCCAAACTGATCGTATTGTTGACGACGTTCTTTGTTACCCAGGACTTGGTAGGCTTCGTTTATTTCTTTGAATTTTTCAGAATTCTGACCACCATTTTTATCTGGATGATGTTCATGGGCTAGTTTACGAAAAGCTTTTTTTATTTCAGCTTCACTAGCTCCTTTTTCAACCCCAAGTAATTTATAATAATCTTTTCCCATTTATTTTATTTAGTTGCGGCCCCCCGCCTTCTCTCGACTACGCTCGAGACCTTCGGGCGGGGGCCGCATTGGTTTATTTCTTGTCCTTATCTTCTTTTACTTCTTCAAAATCTCCTTCAACTGCTTCTTTATCAACTTTCTTTTCTTCAGCTGGATCAGCAGCGCCGGCAGTTTGTTGCTGGTCAGCGGCTTTTTGTTGATACATAGCAGCACCAATTTGCTGAACCACTTCCTCCATATCTTTGATAGCAGCCTTGATGGGTTCTAAATCTTTAGAATCTTTAACTTTCTTTAAGGCCTCCATCTTTTCTTCCATTTTTTTCTTGTCTTCGTCTTTGAGTGTGTCTTTATTTTCTTTAATAAACTTCTCGGTTTGGAAGATAACATTTTCAGCGCCATTTCTAGTTTCAACTTCTTCTTTCTTTTGTTTATCCTCTTCAGCGTGAACCTCAGCATCTTTTTGCATCTTTTCCACCTCTTCATCACTCAAGCCTGTAGACGATTTGATAGTAATAGACTGTTCTTTGTTGGTAGCTTTATCAACTGCTTTTACATTCAAAATACCATTAGCATCGATATCAAAGCCAACTTCTACTTGAGGTACACCACGTGGTGCTGGCGGAATGCCTGATAAAGTAAACCTACCCAATGTCTTATTATCAGTGGCCATTTCTCTTTCACCTTGCAAAACGTGGATTTCAACTGAATCTTGACTGTCAGCGGCAGTAGAGAAAACTTGAGTCTTTGAAGTTGGGATGGTTGTATTTCTAGCGATAAGCGGAGTACGAACACCGCCTAGAGTTTCCAAACCTAGAGTAAGTGGAGTTACATCCAAAAGCAAAACATCTTTAACGTCGCCCTGAAGTACACCAGCCTGCACAGCTGCACCTAGTGCTACTACTTCATCAGGGTTTACAGAAATATTTGGTTTTTTACCAAAAAACTCCTCTACCTTTTTTTGTACTAGTGGCATACGAGTCATGCCACCAACCATGATAATCTCTTCAATGTCCTTGGTTTGTAGACCAGCGTCTTTTAGAGCTTTTTCACAAGGCTTAAGAGTGTCTTCTACCAATCCTCCTACCAATTCCTCTAACTTAGCCCTGGTTATTTTCATTACCAGATGTTTTGGACCGGACTCATCGGTAGTGATAAATGGTTGGTTAATTTCAGTCTCCATAGAAGAAGAAAGCTCAATCTTGGCTTTTTCGGCTGACTCTTTGAGACGTTGCAAAGCTAAGGGATCTTTTGATAGATCTAAACCTTCTTGCCTTTTATATTCGTCCAAAATCCAATTAATGAGTATTTGATCAAAATCATCACCACCTAGATGAGTATCACCATTAGTAGACTTAACCTCAACCGTATCAGCTGAAACATCTAAGATAGAAATATCAAAAGTACCACCACCTAAATCATAAACAGCAATCTGTTGATCTTTTTTCTTATCAAAACCATAAGCCAAAGCAGCGGCAGTAGGTTCATTGATGATACGCTTTACTTCAAGCCCAGCAATCTTACCGGCGTCTTTGGTAGCCTGACGCTGTGAGTCGTCAAAGTAAGCTGGCACAGTAATAACCACATCCTTTACCTCCTCGCCCAATCTTTCTTCAGCGTCGGTTTTGATTTTTTGCAAAATCATAGCTGATATCTCTTGAGGGCTAAATTCTTTATCACCCATTTTTACTTTGACACCTTCACCAGCCTGAACAATCTTGTATGACATAGTTTCTATATCTTTTTTGATAACAGCATCAGAAAATTTTCTACCAATCAAACGTTTGACTGAAAAAATAGTATTTTCTGGATTGGTGACAGCTTGACGCTTGGCTGGTAAACCAACTAAACGTTCTCCATTTTTGGAAATAGCCACCATAGAAGGAGTGGTACGATTACCTTCCTTATTTTCCAAAATTTTTGGCTTTCCCCCCTCAACTATAGCAAAAGCTGAGTTGGTAGTACCTAAGTCAATTCCAATAATTTTTCCCATATTTTTATAATTTACTAACTTATTATCTTTGTCATTTCGACCGAAGTGCCTGCCTGCCGGCAGGCAGGGAGAAATCTAGATCTCTCGACTAGGCTCGAGATGACAGTGTGATTATATTTAAATTAATTTCTTTAAATTACTAACTAATTCTTTTTTACTTATCATATATTGAATATCCAATACATCATTATCACTAACACTATCGTTACTGGCAAAGTCCATAACTTCCTGTGGTTTCAGGTCTGTCAGTATGGCATTACCAACCACTCCTTGTGGTAGTGAGGCAAACTTAGCTAGCAAATTGGCGCCACAACGATTGCAAGTAGCATAGGTCAAAACACCAAATTCTGATTCATCCAAAACCTGAATCATTGATTGTTGATAAGCTGTATTACAAACTGGACATTTTCTTATCAGTCGCAAATTGAGCGACGAATTAAAATTTTCTACCATTTATTTTTTATTATTTATCTTCTTGTCACTCTGGAGCGTAGCGATAGAGTCAAAAATATCCAGATTCTATCGGCCTTCGGCCTCCAGAATGACAGGCTTAATTATTATTTTTTATTATTTACATTAATTTTAATACTCTTTGCTTTCGGCTCTGTTTCTTTGGGTAAAATTACTTTTAACAAACCATTCTCAAAGTTGGCTTCGGCTTTATCAGCCTGCACTGAGGCTGGTAAAACAATTGAACGATGAAATGAACCACTTCTAACTTCTTTGCGATAATAGTTTTTTTCATCAATCTCTGAAGATGTCTGACGCCTACCTTCAATGGTCAAAACATCATCATGAACATTAATGTCTACATCCTCTGACTTGATGCCAGCTAAAGTAGCTTCTACCACCACATTGTCTTTTTCTTCGTAGACGTCCATGGCGGGTACAAAATTTTGAAAGCCTTTTTCCAAAGACTCAAAGGTGTCTAAAAATGGACTCCAGGGAATTAATGACATAATATTATCTCCTTTCTACTTATTATTTATGATTACTCTGGCCGGGCGGATAACAAAATCTTTACTTTTGTAGCCAGCCATTTTTTCTTCAACAATTATTTGATCACCATTAGCTTTGTCTTCTATAGAGCCGATTGACTCATGAATATGTGGATCAAATTTTTCACCAATGGTTTTGATTCTTTCTACCTCGTGATCTGACAAAAATGTTTCCCACAACTTGAGAATGTGCTCTAGGCCGATTGCCCATTGCTCTTTTTGTTGATCCTCTGGAATATGCTTGATAGCTATTTGATAATTATCAAAAATTGGTAACAATTCTAGAACAAAAGCATTGCTCACAAAATCGGACATAGAGGATAGACGTCGGTTCATTTCTTTTTCCAAATTCTGATAATCTGCTAAGGCTTTCTGCCAGCCAGCTAAATTTTCTGCAGCTTGCATTTTAGAATCTTTCTTTTCTAATTTTTTTTCTTTTTTCTTATCAACTTCATCTGAAGTCTTTGATTTTTTCTCTGACATTTTAACTCAATTATTTATTTTAATTTCTTAAAACCCTGAGCGCAGTCGAAGGGTTATTTTACCACCGCCTTTGGCGGGGTCCCGCTCCGCGGGATAATTTTAACTGTTTCTTCAAGTAAACCTAGAACACGATTATAATCCATACGCATTGGACCCAAAATTGCCAACAATCTATTTTCTGACAAAGGTGTAACTGCTACCGAACAATCGTTAGAAAAAGGATTGGCTTCTCCCAAGAGTATTTCTGCCCTATCAATCTTATGATAAATGTCAGCCATAGCCTTTTCCAAAGAATCAACTACCTGACTCATAGATAAAACCATCTTATAGTCCTCAAACTCAGGCTGAGAAAAAAGATTAAAAAGTCCTGTGAAATAAAAACTATTTGGTGCTAAACCAACGATGGCAGCTAAATTTGTTTTTTCTACCAAAAGTTTTGCCAAGTCCCGAATATCAGACTTATAAGCAGAAACTAATTCTTTTCTTTCAGAATCGCTCGGTGCTTTAATAGTCAATAAATTATCCAGATAATATTGATAGCCTAAGGCTGTAGGAATCCGGCCAGCAGAAGTATATGGCTGCATGATATAGCCATCCTGCTCCAGGGTAAACATATCGTTTCTAATGGTGGCTGGAGATACCTCAAATTTATTGCCTTCGGATAATATCTTAGAGCCAACTGGCTTGGCTGTTTTGATATATATATCAACAATTTCTTTGAGTAATTTTTGACCTCTTTTTTCCATCCCGTATAAAAATTATAATATTTACACTTTATTTGCCCCTAAAACCCAATATGAATTTTCTACGGGACAAGTAAAATAATTATAAACTAATTAGCACTCTCAGTCAAGGAGTGCTAATGAAAGTAAAATTAAGCTAAGATTAAAGGATTATTCTTTGCGTAAAGCCATGATTGGATTTAGCTCAGCTGCTCGTTTAGCTGGATAGATGCCAAATATCAAGCCAGTTATGATTGAAAATCCTAAAGCCAGTGAAACGCCTACCAGCGATACGGCAAAAGGCCAATCAAACTTGTAATATTGAGCTCCAATATGTACCAAATAAGTAACACTAATACCAATTAAAACCCCCAAAATACCGCCCACGATAGTAACCAATACCGCTTCATACAAAAACTGCTGTAAAATATTTTTCTTAGTTGCTCCAAGTGATTTTCTCAAACCAATTTCAAAAGTCCTCTCCGCTACTGTAGCATACATAATATTCATAATGCCCACTCCCCCAACAATCAAAGACACGGCCGCTAACGCTACCAAAAGAAGTGTAATACCACCAATAATGGTATCCATCAATTCCTTGGTCTCGGCTGCTCCCATAACCTGAAAATCGTCTTTATCAGGATTAGTAATATCATGTCGATCTCTTAATACCTGCCTAATAGATTCTACAGTCTCCTCTTCTTTATCAGGGTCGTCCATTTGGGACGTTATTGCCAAGACATGATCTATACCTAAAATAAGTTTTTGGGTAGTCTTCAGCGGCATATAGACCATCTCATCCATATTAAAGAAAAATACTGCTCCCCGCTGTTTGGCCACACCAATGACTTTAAAACTCTTTTTATCAATTTTTACATTCTGATCAATTGCATCATTACTACCAAATAACTCCTCCTTGACTTCACTACCCAATATCACCACCCTAGCCATACTGTCATCCTCATCTTCCGTAAAAAAACGTCCTTGATCTATCTCAGTACTATCGATGTCTATAAAATCAGCCGTCACACCATAAATTAAAGATTTTTTTCTTTGGCTCTGCCAAGTAACAATATCTTGAGCCGTGACTGTTGAATAAGCCTTTCCTATGTTTGGTAATTTAGAAATCTCCTTGCGATCATCATCGGTCAAAGTAGTAATAACCACCCCCTGAGCTTGACTAGTACTCCCTCCACTAGATTTAGGCACCCTGACTTCGGTCTGAATATAATTTGAACCAAAACTCTCAATTTGACCATATATAACTTGTTTGAAACTATCACCGGCCGAAACTATGATGGTAACTGAAGAAATACCTATTACCACACCTAAAATAGTTAGCATGGTCCTGCCTTTATTTTTCTTTAATGCTCGAATGGCAATTTGTAAAGTATTAAAAATCTTCATCCCATTAGAAATTATAATAAAATATATTGTTAATCATTTTTATACACCCGCTAAATTTTGTAGATTTCAACGGGACACGTATTTTATTCATAACGTAAAGCCTCAATTGGACTAAGCTTGGCAGCTTTTCTGGCAGGATACCAACCAAAAACCAAACCAATAACGATAGTAAACCCGACCGCTAGAATGATAGATCCAGCTGAGACAACAAAGGCCCATTCATAACCCATGGCATTAGCTACAACACTGACAATAAAGGCTATAAATACCCCAAACATAATACCAACTATCCCACCAAATAAAGTCAAAATAATGGTCTGAATTAGGTAATGCAAACTAATATCACGCCTAGTAGCACCCACTGCTTTCCTCAAACCAATCTCCCTAGTACTTTCAGATACAGATACCAACATGATATTCATAATACCAATACCACCGACCAGAAGCGATATGGCTGCTACCATGGCCAAAAAATAATTCAAAGTAGTAGTGATATCATCCAAGGTGCTCAAAGCCTCTTGCTGAGACCTAACTGAAAAATCATCATCGTGAGGATCATCAATATCATGCTGATCACGAAGCACTCCTCTTACCTGTTCAGCTACATACTCCATATCAGCCCCCGACGCAACCTTGACCCTGATAAAAGTAAGGTAATTTATACCTAACATTAATTTTTGGCCAGTAAATAGAGGAATAAAAATTTGATCATCATTGTCCTGGAAAGCCGCTGTACCCCTTTCCTTCATTACACCAATAACCCTAAAGGGTTCTTTATTAATCTTTATACTCTCACCGATTGGATTATTGTTAGCAAACAATTCATTGGCTACTGATGACCCTAAGACCGCTACCCGAGATACCTGATCTGCTTCTTCTGGACTAAAGAAACGACCCTTGTCTACCTCTGCGTTCGTTTCTACCATTAAATATTCGTCAGTTACTCCCAAGAAACTAGTATCATCTGTCTTGTTTTGCCAAGAAGCGGTTGCTACACCCCTAACATAGGCCGAAACGGCTGTAACACCCTCTATCCTATCGGCAATTGCTACAGCATCGTCATATATTAAGGTAGTGATATTCAAACCCATAACAGAAGCTGGTGGGCCGTCCTCTTCACTACCACCAGGCAAAACCGCCAAAAGGTCACTACCAATTCCTTGTATTTGATTGACCACCAGACTATGAGCACCAGCACCTAGGGCCATAATAATAATTACCGCTGAAATACCAATAATAATACCGAGACTAGTCAAAAAAGAGCGCATCTTATTACGCTTTAATGTTTTTACAGTATTTATACAATTGTAAAAATCAATACGCATCCCGTTAAAAATTATAGTTAAATAGTTTATTTATCATTTTTCTTTATATCCCGCCATAACACGTGAATTTCTAACGGGACGCATAATTTATTTTAATTGCCCATCGCCTTCAAATCTAACTTGAGCTTTGTTGATCTCGTCAGAAATAATTTTACCATCAATCATTTGAATAATTCGCTTGGCATATTTAGCCGTAGTAGATTCATGGGTAACCAAAACTACGGTCTTACCATGATCACTAAGTTTATCTAAAATAGACATAATCTGAATACCAGATTTAGAATCTAGGTTTCCAGTAGGTTCATCAGCAAAAATAATATCTGGCTTGTTTACCAAAGCCCGAGCAATAGCCACGCGCTGTTTTTCACCGCCTGACAACTGATTGGATAAATGATCACGGCGATGCTCAAGACCAACACTCCTGATAGCATCGTCTACATCCTTAATATCTGTCTTGCCGTGTGCATACAAAAGTGGCAAACGGACATTTTCCCAAACTGTAGTCTTGGGTAAAAGATTAAAGCTCTGAAAAACAAAACCCACTTTTTTATTACGATAGTCAGCTAAAGTATCATCATTTAAACTGGACACATCTTTATCATCAAAACGATATTGTCCCTTAGTCAAAGTATCTAAGAAACCTAAGATGTGCATCAAGGTAGACTTACCAGAACCAGATGGCCCCATAATAGCTAGGAACTCTCCTTT
>CALDOH010000004.1 GCA_937912185.1 uncultured bacterium
CAGGAGAACTAATTTTAGCCGCCTCCGACAGTTATCGTTTAGCAGAAAAGAGAATAAATATTACCAACGGCAAAGAAACAGCCTTGATAATTCCTCTAAAAACCCTACAGGAGTTATCTAGAATTTTAAATGAACAAATAGATAAAACCATTAAAATTTATTTTAATGAAAACCAAATTATGTTTGCCTTTGATGGGGTAGAATTAATATCTCGAGTTATTGATGGTAAATATCCAGACTATAGCCAAATCATTCCAGCTGAATTTACCACCGATGCCAAGGTTAATATTAATAAATTAGTACCAGCCATAAAATCAGTTGCCTTATTTTGTAAAACAGGTATTAATGATATTAAGCTTAGTTTTGATAGCAAAAAAAATGAAATTGTAATAGCTACCGCATCTTCTAATATAGGTACTTCAATTGCTAAAGTAGAGGCTGAAATAAGCGGGGCCGACAACGACATAGTTTTTAATTATCGTTATCTATTGGATGGTTTAAATAATTTGAGCAGCGATCAAGTGTTGATGAAAATAAACAATAACTCTTCGCCAGGATTACTCAAACCAACCAATGATGAAAAATATATTTACCTAGTAATGCCGATAAGGCAATAATGATAGGTCCCCGCCCAGGCGGGGATTTTTTATTGCAAAAAAAAGATCCCACCGAAGCAGGATTTGAAAAAAGGGGTGGTCGAGGTCTTGTTGACAAGGCCGCACAAATTCAGGTTGTTGGTGGCATATCCACCGTAGCGGCAATTAAGTCCAACATAGTAGATAAACCCAACCCGGTTTGAAACGCCCCATGCGAGACTCTCGACCACCCACACCACAGAGTACGATTAATCGTTTCGTAGTTTAGTATAGGATAAAGATAATGTCAAACCCAAGGATTATCCCCAGGGGGTTTTGCCATTTTTTTTAAATCTTGTTATAATAGCGGTGTCCTGGGAATTTGCTTTATTAATACCCAAGACCATTAAAATTTGCTTTACAATAGAGTAAACTGAAAGACACTCTTGCGCGATTGGGGTGTTTTTTGGTTATAAAAAATAGCCTTTACTTGGGGCTACTTTTTTATTTTTATTACCAACTCAGGACAAATGTCAGCGGCTAGTTGAAAGGCCGCCAGTTGTGTTTCGTCTATTTCTCCCACTAAGTTATTTCCTACTTTATTGAAGCCAACCACCTCCACCAAAGCATCTTGGCTATTTAAGTGAAAAAATTCAGGAGAGACGGCTTCACAGGTGCCGCAACCAAGACACTTGTCTCGATCTATAATAACTTTATATTTTTTCATAATTAATCAAAAACCTTTCTAGTCTCTATAATATAGAGTTTATCATTTTTTTTAACAATAGTCTCCATCGGTATAGTAATTAACTGTTTTGGTTTAGCTTGTTCTGCCTCAGACTCATCCCCTAGACGAAGCTTTTTTATTTTACCAAAAATAACCCCAGTGTTTGGCCC
>CALDOH010000005.1 GCA_937912185.1 uncultured bacterium
TAAGTAAATCTTTTACCTTTTGCCAGTCCTTGATCTTGCTATGTTGATGCCAACTAAGCATTTCTTTTTTGATCTCGTAATGATCAAGTAGCTTTCGACTGACTCTTTTATCTTCTGCCAAAATCAAATCCACCTCCCCAAAAACTCTAATGGCTCTCATCGTGATATCTTCCAAATTACCAATTGGTGTAGCGACTATGTATAATTTTGACATGAAAATTTACTATTGTTTTTTATATTCTTTAAAGGTTTGAAAATAAACCGTAATAGCCAAGGTAACTGGTACTGCCAAAAGAGCGCCAACGGCTCCAGCCAAACGAGCGCCAACTAAGATAGCTATAATCACTACCAAGGGATTGAGCCCAGTGGTCTTGCCCATTACTTTTGGTACAATAAAATTGTTTTCAATTTGCTGAACCACTAGATAAAGTACTGCTACTAAGGCCGCCTTATCTAATCCTCCTTGAGAAAAAGCAAAGAAAACACCAGGAATAGCAGATATCCAGGGGCCCAAAAATGGTACAATCTCAAAGATACCAGCCAAGAGCGCCAATAACAAAGCATACTTTACGCCCATTATCGTCAATCCAATATAAACCATGACAAAAACTATCAAAGACAAAAGTAACTGTCCTCTAAGCCAATAACCCATCTTTCTTTGAATCTTGACTATCAACTGTGATACATAAGGACGGTGCTTATCACGAACCATTCCTTGTATGACCCTCTTCATGCCTTCTTCTTCGACAGTCAAATAAAAAGTAATAAGAAGTACTACAAAGAAACTAATAATGCCACCAAAGATAGAGGTCAATGCATTGAAGATGCTGGTACCAGCCTGAGAGATACTACTGGTAATATCAGTAATACTGGCGCTAACTGCACTATTTCTAGGTGTAGCGGCAGTATCAACAGTTCCCAAACTTTGTAAACCTAAGTTAATTTTATGATAGTATTGGGGAAAAGCACGAGAGATTTCAGTTATTTCTCGGCCGATTGGTTTGGCTAGCAAAAATATTGCCCCGCCAACTACCAAAAAGAATATCAAGTAAACACCAATAATACTCAAAGCTCGAGGGAACCTTCTGGCTTGAAGCCAATCAACCAATGGGTCAAAGGCTGATGACAAAACCACGGCGACAAAAATCAAAGCAATAACATCTTTGATTACATACAAAAATGCTAAACTCAACAATATCAGAATTGTTCTAATGATGGTGTCGGTAGAAATTGAAATTGTTGTTTTATCAGGCATACATTTATTTATTTAAAATTTTTAAAAATTTATCTTTATTTTCAAAGGGTCCAATTATTGCCAAGCTGGCATCAGACCACTTAAATATATCTTTAGCTATTTTATTTACATCAGCTATTTTGACTTTGTCTAAATCTTTTAATTTATCTTCTAGGTCCTTAATCTTGAGATCAATCATTTCTTGAGACATTAGAAAGTTGAGGTGAGCACCAGCATTTTCTAGCCTAAGTATCAAACGACCACGGATATTATCCTTGGCTCGCTTGAGCTCTTCGATAGTAACACCTTCTTTGACTGCGTCGTTTAGTTCTAGCTTG
>CALDOH010000006.1 GCA_937912185.1 uncultured bacterium
TATGACAGGCCATCTCGAGCATTAAAACTATTTATATATGGCTAAAATCGTCAAAAGGAATTTGGATTCAGCTCGTCGAGCACCAGTTCGGAAAAAATCATACGAGGCACCAGCAGTCAGAAGTAAAAAGAAACGAGATGTGCCGAAGGAATATCAAACATTAAATAAGGCGCCAAGGCACCATAATGGTTTTTTGTGGCTGTTGTTTTTGGCTTTTATTGCCGCTGTAGCGGGATTCTTTTATTGGAGTCAGCAAAACACTGTAGTAGTGGATAATAGTATGGAGATGAAGGTTGTTGGTCCAGAAAAAATTGTTTCTGGTGACCAAGCTACTTATAATATCGAATATAAGAATATAGACACGGTTGATTTGCAGGATATGAAACTCACTGTTCGTTGGCCAGCTGGATTTTATTTTGATGAGTCTAGCGTAGATCCTAGCGATGACGGAGCGACTACTTGGGATTTACCAGATCTTTCTCCGGGTCAAACTGCCAATTTGGAAATAAAAGGCGTCTTGGTTGGACCAAAGGATGAAAATATCTCAGCCACCTTTAGTCTTCATTATCAACCGGCTAATTTTCATTCTGATTTTAAAGCCAAACAAACAATAGAAACCAAAATAAGTGAGAATAAATTGGAAGTTGTTGTAGAAGCTCTAGATAAGACATTGGTATCCACCACTCAAGAGTTTAAATTGATATTTAGAAATTTAAGTAAAGATACTTTAGAAGACCTATCTATGGATGTTTTATATCCAGACGATTGGGTGCCAGCTATTCTTGATGGAGATCTAGAAGAGATTATAGAAGGTGATGAAATAATAGAGGAAGATGTAGTAGATCTTGGCGATTTCATAAATGATGGACGTTATTGGCAATTTAGTCTTGACCCACAAGAGGAAAAAAGCATGACCGTTTTTGGAACCTTTCCAGCAGATAGTGCTAGTGAGCAATCTTTGGTAGTAGAAGTTGGTAATTTAGTAGAAGAAAAATTCCGTCGTTTAGCTCGAGCTGAAAAAACCTTTGTGGTGGTCAATCCTCAATTTGAGGTTAAACTCAAGATAAATGGTAAAGAAGGTGATCAAAATGTAAAGTGGGATGAAGCATTGCGCTATCAGCTAGAAATCACTAATAAGAGTGAAACGGAAATAGCTGATGTAAAGGTGACGGCCTTTGTCGAGGGAGATTCTTTGGATTGGGATAGTCTGGATACTATTGGTAACTATGAAGAGAATATTATTGTCTGGACCCAACAAGAAGATGAAAGCTTGGCTACTTGGCCAGTTGAGGAAACCAAGTTGTTTACCTGGGAGTTAAAGATAGTTGACGAACCGGTGCCACAAAGATTAATTGAAAATATTGTTAAATTAAATATTGAAGGTTTAGGAGATTGGGAGCAAGTTACAAGCCCAGTGATGCTGACAGTAGGAGAAAGTTTGGCATTTAACAATGGCGTTTATTGGGATTTGGGTGGTCGACAGGTTGGTTCTGGTTATTTGCCACCACAGGTTGGACAGGAGACTCAATATCTAGTGGTTTGGTCTATTACTCAGGCAACCGGATATTTTGATAATGTTGCTACAGAAGTTACTTTACCACCACAGGTTTCTTTTATAGAAGAAACAGATACAACTGACGGAGAGTTAGTTTTTGATGAAGATACTAAAACCTTGACTTGGAATATTGAAAATTTTGATGATTTGATTTTGCCATCTACTGCTTCTTTTGTAATCTCTCTTGAGCCAGACGAAAGTAGTCGTGGTCAGGCCATGACACTAATCAACCCAGTTACGGTCAAGGCACTAGGTTTGGAAGAAATCATAGTTGAAACCAAAATCATTAAAACTTCAGATGTAATAGCTGACACCAGTGAGACTATTGGTATTATAGAATAATTATGTTTAAACTACTTAAAAAATCAAATAAATCCAACGCTAGATTGGGTGTGCTTACTACTGCCAGAGGCAAAGTGAGCACTCCTTTTTTTATGCCGATAGCTACCAAGGCTGCTATCAAGTCTTTGGTAGTTTCTGAAGTAAAAGAAATGGGTGCAGAAATTATTTTGTCCAATACTTATCATAATTTGCTTCGACCAGGCTTGGATATTATCAAAAAGTTTGGTAGTCTCCACAAGTTTATGGATACTGATTTGCCGATCTTGACTGATAGCGGCGGTTATCAAGTTTTTTCTTTGTCAAAACTTAGAAAAATAAAAGGAGATAATATAGAATTTCAATCTCATATTGATGGCAAGAAATATGTTTTGAATCCTAAAAAGGTAATTGATATTCAAGTAGTGCTTGGTAGCGACATTATGATGGTACTTGATGAATGCGTGGGACTGCCCACCACCAAAGCAAAAGCCCTGGAAGCTTTGGAGCGGACTAGTCGTTGGGCTAAGATTGCTATTGATTACAAAAACGCCTTAAATAAAAAATCAAAGACTATAAAGAAACAATTGGTTTTTGGTATTGTTCAGGGTGCTGACTACAAAGATCTGCGTTTGCGTTCAGCCAAAGAATTGACGGATATGAATTTTGATGGTTATGCTATCGGTGGTCTGGCGGTTGGTGAGCCAGCCAAGACTATGTATAAGGTTTTGTCATATACTACCCCGGCTTTACCTGAAGATAAGGCAAGATATTTGATGGGAGTGGGCTACCCAGAAAATATTGTTGAGGCAGTCAAAGCTGGCGTTGACATGTTCGATTGTGTCATCCCTACTCGCGAGGCTCGTCATGGTAAACTTTATTTATGGAAAGGTAAGCGCTCGGCTGTCATTGCGAGCGCAGCGCGGCAATCTAGCCGAGCGCGACCTAGCTGGTACGAGACTATCAATATCACCAATTCTAAATTTGCCAAAGATAGTCACTCAATCAATGATACTAATCTAAAAAATTATTCTTTGGCTTATCTACATCATTTGTTTAAGACCAATGAATCTCTAGGACTTCGTTTGGCTACTTTGAACAACTTGGATTTTTATATGAGTCTGATGAAAAATATTAGGCAAGCAATCAAACAGGGTAAGTTATAGTGGTAAAAAATATTATATTTTGCTAATATAAATATATGAGTGAAAAACAACAATCAAGCCTTGGTTTTAGCATTTTGACTTTTGTGATTGCCTTTGGCGTAGTAGCGCTTTTGTCTGCGGCCGTATTTATGGTAGTAAATCCAGCCAAGCGTCTCGGCCAGTCTTATGATGCTCGTCGTTGGACAGATATTATAGCTATTGCCAAAGCAGTTGAGACTTATGTTATAGACAACCATCAAATTCCGTCAGATTTCTCAGCAGCCACTAATTTAGCGGTTGATGAAAAATTTGTATTGTGCAGTAGTAGTGGTAGCAAAACTTGTGATGGTCAGACAGAAAGCTGCTTGGTAGTAAATGATACAGATTTCCTAGGTAAGTATTTGCCAAGCTTGCCAGTTGACCCGACCAAATCGGCAACCACTGACACCGGTTATTATGTCACTAGAAAAGGAGATAATATGCTGGTCATTGGATCTTGTAGTTCTTATGACACTGCTGAGATAAAATTTGTGGCCAAAGCAGCTTTGCCAGATTTGGTGGCTGTCTGTGGTGATGGTGATGTAGAGGGTAGTGAGGCTTGTGATGATGGTGATGTTTATAATGAGGGCTGTGGTAATGGGTTTATAGAAACAGCTGGTGATTATTGTAATTATAATTGTACCGCTACAACAACTATAGCTGTTACGGAAGGTTGTGATTATATAGGTTGGACAAATGATTGTGAGACTATGTTAGAGGGTGTATATGCTACGGAGAATGATACTGGCGCTGGTTGGTGTCTGTCTGGTTGCTCTCTATATAAAAGTTTTTGTACGCCGGTGTAGAGGGTAGTGAGGGTTGTGATGATGGTGATACTTTTACAGAAGGTTGTGGTAATGCTACGTTAGAAACGGCAGGCACTTATTGTAGTAGTGCTTGTACAACGGTGGTTGTAATAAGTGTTGATGAGGTTTGTGATTCTACTTTTTCAGGGGGTTGCTGGGATGAAATGTCTCATCAGGATTTATACGCAACTGGTTATGTCCACGATAGGAATTGTGGTGGGGTTAATACATCTTGTAATAACTCTTGTAGTTATTGTTCCCAGGGTTGCATAGGTATTTAACAGTCTATTTTTAAAAACGCCCTTAGTTGAAGCTGAGGATGTTTTTTTTATTTGTCTAAAATATGGTATAATTTAATTGATGACACAGACAGTACTAGGACAAGCTATTAAGTCTATTTTTCTAGATCTAATCTGGGAAATTTTGTATTTTCCTCTTTGGTGGTATGGTCCAGGATTAAAGAGGGTGGCTTTGTATACAGTCAATTCTATCAAAAACACTGAGCACAGTTTGGGTATAAGTATTATGTATAAAAACTTATTTAAACCCATGTTTGGTCAGCATGATCGTCAAGGCAGGCTGATTAGTTTTTTGATGAGAGTGATACTTACTCTTATTAGGACACTTATGTTTGTGTTTTTATTGGTGTTTAATTTATTGGCAATAGTATTTTGGGTAATTTTACCTATATTTGTCGCATGGGAAATATTTTTCAACCTAGGAAAGATATGGAGTTAGCAAAATTTCAAATTTGTAGTGAATGTGGAGGCAAGGGAAGTGTTGCTGGGCAAAAATGCAATACCTGTTTTGGGCATGACCATTTTTATTTTTCTGATAACAATTTGATTTTTTGGCAAAAGGAAATCAGCTACGGTCATATTTTTGTAAGAGAAACAAAAAAGACTATCAATATATTGATTAACACTTTTTTGATTATTGCAGCTATCACTACTATTGCTATTCTCTACGTCATACTTAGCAAGATTAAGTTTGACCCGCGAGCTTTGATAGACTTTGTCACAACCGCCAGTAGCAACAATCTTTTGTTGTGGTTTTTTATACTTTTGGATATGTACTTGTATTATCGTTTGACCAAGGTGACCCATAGCCGGGATCAAAGATTTAAGTTGCTTAGAAACAAAGAAATATACACGCATCACAATATAGCTGACGATCTTAGTCCACAGACATCCAAGATTTTAGATAAGGCCTGGCTCTATGCGGGGTATAAAAAAGTTTTTCCAGTGACTGTCTGGCACCTACTTTATATTTTGCTTGATGACAGAGAAATACGTTTGGTGTTGGCTAGACTTGGGGTGGGAGCAGAAAACCTCAAGAAAAAAATAGATGATGAATTACCGACACTGATTTCTGATTCAGACAAACGTCCGGTTTTGACCGAGACCTTTAAAAACGTAATGCTCAATGCCTATATTCATATGCATGATCGCCAAGCTCAGCAAATTGCTGAAGTAGATCTTTTGTATGGTCTGGTAGTTTCTAGTCAGGCTATAAGAAACTTTTTTTATGATTTTGATATTGATGAGGAGAAAATTGATAACGTAATTGCTTGGGTAAGAATAAATAGCGAACTGATGCTACGTTATCGTCGTTTCCGTTCCAAATCATTTTTCAAACCAAAATCTGGTATCAATCGATCCTATACCGCCGTAGCTACACCACTGCTCAATAGTTTTTCACAAGACCTCACCTTGATGGCAAAATTTGGTGGCTTACCACTAACTGTAGCCAGAGAAAAGGAAATCACCGAAGTGATCAATACTATGGAAAGTGATCTTTCTAGCGTTATTTTAGTTGGCCCTTCTGGTATCGGTAAAGATAGGATAGTAGAGGGTATTGCTAGTCAGATGATGGCCGAAGAAGTACCAGAGCTTTTTCAAGACAAACGCTTGGTCAGTATCTCAGTATCACTTTTGATATCTGGTGCTACTGGAACAGGTAGATTAGAAGAAAGGTTTTTGACTATATTACAGGAGACTATGATCTCTGGTAATATTATTTTACATATTGAAAATATTCATCAACTAATTGGTATTTCTTCTGAAGGAACAGAAGGAATTGATTTGTCACAGGTTTTAGCGGCAGAAGTACGTAAGCGAAATATTTTGATAATAGGTACAACTGATAATCAAAGCTATGTAGAATATTTAGAGGGTAGTGAACTGGGCAATAGCCTCAAGAAGATTGCTATCAAGGAACCAGATAAAAATCAGACTATCCAAATTATGGAGGCTCATGTTGGCACAGTCGAGGGTAAACACAATGTTTATTTTACCTACAATGCATTAGAGAGAATCTATGATTTGTCCAATCGTTATATACCAGATCAGTATTTGCCTAAAAAAGCGATTGACTTGATGGACGAAGCGGGTATCTTTGTTTCCAAGGCTGGCCGGCAAGATAGGCTGGTACGCGGAGAAGATATTGAAGCCTTGGTTTCTCACAAGACAAATATTCCACTTACCAATGTAACTGCCAAAGAATCAGCCAAACTGGTAAACTTGGAAGAAGAAATTCATCGACGATTGATTGGCCAAGATGAGGCAGTTGGAATGGTAGCCTCTTCATTGCGTCGAGCTAGAGCTGAGCTTAGAGATACCAATCGGCCAATTGTAAATTTGTTGTTTCTTGGTCCAACTGGTGTTGGTAAAACAGAATTAGCCAAGACAGTGGCTGAAACTTACTTTGGTAATGAAGACGATATGATTCGTCTGGACATGAGTGAATATCAAAACCAAGATAGTTTGGCTAGGCTTATTGGTTCACCAGAAAATCGTACTCCGGGTTTGCTGACTGAAGCAGTCAGGCACAAACCATTTGCACTACTGCTACTAGATGAAATAGAAAAGGCCAATCCAGATATTTTGAATATCTTCTTGCAAGTAATGGAAGATGGTCGCTTAACTGACGCTTTAGGTAGAACAGTTGATTTTACCAATATGATTATTGTAGCTACTTCCAATGCCGGCACCTCATATATTCAGGAACAGATTTCAGCTGGCAAAAAAGTAGATGAGTTTAAAGATATTTTGATAAAAGAAAAATTAAAAGATCTATTTAGGCCAGAATTTTTAAATCGTTTTGATGGCGTGGTTGTCTTTAGACCACTCAAACGCGAAGAAATCTATCAGATTGCTGGCTTGATGCTCAAGAAGGTCCAAAAGAGACTTGATGATAAAGGAATTTTCTTTGAAGTGACCGAAGCTGCTAAGCGTGAATTGGCTGAGGCCGGTTTTGATCCAGTATTTGGTGCTAGACCACTTAGACGTGTAATCCAAGAAAGGGTAGATAATGCCCTGAGTGATTTTTTACTTGCGGGCAACGTTGGTCGTCGTGATGTAATTGTTTATGATGTTGGTGGTAAGTTGAGTTTGAGAAAACCAACTAGTTATTAATAAATTTAGATAGAAAGGAAAATTTATTATGGAAGAGACAAGTTTGCCAATGTGGTTTTGGGTAATCTATTGGATTGTACTACTTATAAACGTAGCGTCATTATGGAAGTTATTTCTCAAGGCCAATCAACCGGGCTGGGCTAGTATTATACCCATCTATAATACAGTAGTTTTTTTGCAGATTGCCGGTAAACCAATCTGGTGGTTGATATTAATTTTTATTCCGGGTGTAAATTTTG
>CALDOH010000007.1 GCA_937912185.1 uncultured bacterium
TCTATACTAATTATGAAATTCAATATTCTTACAATTTTTCCAGAGTCATTAGAAAGCTACTTTAGTAGTTCTATTTTGAAAAGGGCGCAGGATAAAAAACTGATCAGTATAAAAACTCATGACATACGGAAATCAGCAGGTGATAAAAGAGGGACGGTGGATGATACTCCTTATGGCGGAGGCGCTGGTATGGTTCTTAAAATTGATGTAGTACACAAAGCTTTGAAAAAAGTATATCCGCGAAAAAACAAATCAACTAGAGTCATACTTATTTCTACTCGTGGAAAGACTTTGGATCAAAATGAAGTAAAGCGTCTAGTAAAATATAAAAGGCTAATTATGATCGCTGGACATTATGAAGCTATTGATGCGAGGATAGACAAATTTGTTGATGAAAAAATATCTTTGGGAAATTTTGTGCTAACTGGTGGAGAATTAGCAGCTGCTTGTATAGTAGATGCTGTATCTCGTTTAGTTCCCGGAGTAGTCGGCAAAGAGGAATCGGTCCAAGATGAATCCTTTTCTTTTTATAACCAGAAAAAAGAGGAATTTAATATTGAATATCCTCAATATACTCGTCCAGAGAAATTCAAAGGGCTAGAAGTGCCCCAAGTTTTACTCTCGGGCAATCATCAAAAAATAAGAGAATGGCGAGAAAAACAAACAAAGTATAGAAAATAGAGGGTTTTTGCTAATTTTAGTCCCAAAATCTTTGGGGCTTCTTTTTATTGACAAAAATACAAAAATATACTATAATTGAGCATTCGCAATAAAAGAAAAAACAAGTGTTTTTGATAAAAATCAGGTGAGAGAAGTCCGGATATTTTTTTGTGTCCGTATATCTGTCCTCTGATTTTCAAGGAAACTTGGGAACAAAGGCGTTAATTGACAAAGGAAACATTGCACAAGAAAGGGAGTTCTAGTAGACGATTCGGATTAGAAGGATTGACCAACCTGCGGCTAAGGTCGTGGGAAAACCACCTCGAAAGAGGATGACCAAGGAGGAAGAGGTTGAAAAACTTCATCTACATCTTGTTTGTTTGTTTGAGCTTGACCGTTTCGGTCCAGGCTCAGGCGGCAGACTACTACGTCGAGTCGTTGGGCGACACTGTTGTTGTTCACCTCAAGCCGGGTAATACTGGCATCACCATCAACCCCAAGGATATCGACTTCAATGACGATTTCTTGGAGTGGATTCAGCTGGCCAACGACGGCCAGGCTTACATGACGGTCTTCGTCTCCAACGACAAGACCAAGTGGGCCATGCTCCAAATCATGGAGCAGGATGAGCGCTTCAAGGATCTTAACTATGATGAGCTCAACCTGAACTTCGACACCATGTCCAAGGGCGGTCGTCAGACGGCGGCCGATGAGATCTTGACTTACGCCGGACTCGAGCTTCAGGCTCGGATCAACTGGCGTTTCGGGCGGGAAAAGACCTGCTACTTCAAGATTTTTGGCGTCAAGGATAACAACAAGGGTGATGATCCTGATGATCAGCTCCAAGTGTTGTCGATCGACAACGACGTCTCGCCGCTGGTACTGCCTGTGCCTTTTGCGCCGCGGATCAAGTTCACGGTCTCGGGCGGTACGCCGCCGTATCAGACCAAGCTGAGCTTCGATCAGAGGCCGATCTCTACCACCAGTACTGATACCACTTACACCGTGGAGTCGGTCGGTGATCATGAGATCGAGCTGATGGTCGTCGATGCGGCCAACGATACTCTAGTGGTCAAGCAGAAGATCCGTGGGCTCAAGTCCAACTGGGCTTTGGGTCTCCATGGTGGCGTGAGTACTACTCGGGAAAGCGTGGCTCCTACGGCTACGGCGTCGCTGTACTGGCATGAACAGGTGATGCTTCGTGGACACTTTGTCCATGGACTCTTCCTGCGCCAGGATCGTGACTACTTCGGTAGTGATGAGCCGAGTTTTGACCGGGCCTGGGGTCTGGTGGCCGGCTACAAGCTGTCGGACACGCCGATCTGGCTGAGTCTGGGTTGGCATCATGAGGAGACCATCCTCGATGCCACCGATGAAGCTGGCAACAACCTGAGCTACTTGGACGTCGGCGAATTCGGCGTCAACTACATCGACAAGAACATCCAGCTGATTTTGGTCGCCAACTACGGCCATGAGAAGCCTTACACTGAGAACCTCAATACCACCTTCGGCGTGCGTTTCGCCGTCGTGGTTGGCAACACCTGGGGGTGGTAGACATGAATAAGATTCTTCTTCGGATCAGCTGGCTGTTGCTGGCCGTTGTCTTGATGACGCTTGGTTGCGCTAGCGACCAGGTCACTGGACCCAATGCTCCGGAAGAGCAACCGGTCAGTATGGAGTTGCACTTCGGTGTGACCAATGATCAGGACTACGTGCCTTTTGCCGCCTCGACCATTTACACGGTCACGGGTGGCAGTGGAGTCTACAGCTACGAGCTGTACCGTGATGGTGAGTTCCTGGGTCACGATCCGATCCAAATCCTGCTCTTCAATGAAGTCCGGGACTACGAGATTACTCTCAAAGTCCGGGATGCTGAAACGGACTCTGTTCGGACGGCCAGTGTGATGGTGAGCGGCATGCAGTCGCCACCCGGCTTGCCTTTGGAGGTTACCGTCTATACGGCTGACTTCTTCGGCATCGTGCCCTTCACCGCTTCGGTCCTCGGTATCGCCAAGGGTGGTAAGCCACCCTACAGCTACGAGGTACTCGTCGATGGTGCCGTACTCTATGAGGACGACAACGTTCCGGTTCACATCACCGAAGGTGGCGATCACGAAGTACTCTTCCGCGTGACTGACGCTGTGGGCACCACTGTCCAAGACGGTGTCAGCATCTATGGGCATCTGCCCGAGGAAGATCCGCTGATGCGGATCAATTTCGTGGCTCTGCCTCAGACGGTGGAGCAGGGCAAGTACACTGGTCTGATTACCGTGGTTTACGGAGGGCAAGCGCCTTTCGATTTCGAGATCAGGGTGGATGACCAGGTGGTCTCCTATGAGCCCACCTACATGTACCAAGTAAACTTCCTGGGTGAGAAGATCGCCATGGTCAAGGTGACCGACGCGACCGGCATGTCCAGCGAGATCGGTCTGTCGATCTTCGGCGTTCGGCCTTATATCTATGTTCCGCCAGTAACGGTGGACGTGACGGCCAGTCCTCATGAGGCTCAAGCGAATGAGGATATTTCCTTTCACGCTGACGTGCGTGGGGGGAGCTACGACCTGATCGAATGGTATATGGTCGGCGTTGATGTTGAGATTGGTCGTGGTGAAGATATCACCCGCAACTTCCAGACGCTTGGTTTCGAGTATGTGGAAGCTCGGGTATACAATTGGGGCAATTTCTTGGCTGCGGACACTGTCCGTGTCACCATCACTCCTTCGGATGATCCAAAGGTTCCTACGGTGGATGCTACGGCTACGCCATGGACTGGTATTGTTCCTTTCTACACCACGCTACATGCCGATGTTCGGGACGGTACGCCGCCCTACAACATCATCTGGTATGATGACAACGGCAACATTGTTGGTGTCGATGATCTCTATCGTCTGGTCGAGCGACCAGGCGAACATTTGTTCGAGGTTCGGGCAACCGATAGCCTTGGATTGGTGGGTGTTGACACCGTTGTCGTTGCTGGTACAAGTAGTGACGACCCCACCCTGCTCGTTGAAGTCACAGGCGGTCCGCAGGGACAGTTTGAGCCAGTATTAGCTACCCTAGAGGCACACGCCTCTGGCGGTGATGGCAACTACAGTTACGCTTGGTACTGGCCGACAGCGGCAACGTTGTTTTCCACTGAGCGTTTCCCGATTACGGAAGCCTTGGCTGCCGGTGCTCACACTTTCATCTGTGAGGTGACTGATAGCAGTGGTGCCACGGCCATCGATGATGTGATGATCACTGTTTTGGAGACTCCGGGCGACAACGTAGTCACCTGGAGTCAGTGCCCCAACTTACGGGTTGGACCGAATGATGATTTTGCCAGAACTACGACTACGGTCGAAGTGACTGGTGATTATGAATCGTTTGTCCAAGTCGAATGGGACGCTGTACCGTCGGGTGAGCTCGACGCCTTCATGATGGAGATTACTCGTCCTGATGGACATCGTTACACCTGGCGGGTGGACAAGCCTCGCGACTGGGGTCGCAAGACTGTCTACTACGAGGTGGGCAACGTCCATCTCGAGCAAGGCGATGTCGTCCTGAACATGTACTGGCTGGGCAACGATAAGTCCGGCGAGAAGTGTACCCGCTGGGACACCTGGCAGCTCATCTCGGGTAATGCCATCATCCCGGCCAACAAGTCCACCGACGTGGTGGTAATTCGTCTCGATGACCCCAATCGAGACAGCTACATCACCCGTCAATAGTTCATTCTATGGCTGACAGCAGCCAACATTAACCCTATCGGGGGGAAATAAGTCCTATAATAAGGCATTCCCCTCTTTTTTATTTACTTTCCAAAGACTTGACAAAACCCTACTTTTGCCCTATCATAGTGAAGCATTAAATTTAAAGGTAAAACCTTTCGTAGCTGATTGAAAAAACCTAGAGTTGCATATAAAGAAAAGACAGTAGTGCCTAATTATTTGGACCTTGCTGTTTTTTCTTAATATTAAAAAGAAAAAAGTGTATTTTGACAATTCAAACATGTTCAATTTTGACAATTTGGAAGTGACAAGCTTTTAGTCAATTTCAATTTTTTTAAGTTATTGAGTCATTGAGACTCAAACTCAATATTATCGAAGTATAACTTCGATTTTTACTGAGAGTTTGATCCTGGCTCAGGGTGAACGCTGGCGGCATGTTTAAGGCATGCAAGTCGAATGTCTGTTTACAGGCATGGCAAACGGGAGAGTAACACGTTGGTAACCTACCTCTATCTCGGGCATAACCCGGAGAAATCTGGAATAATACCTGATAGACATGGGGGGACATAAGTCATTCCTATGTAAAGATTTATCGGATGGAGAGGGGCCTACGGCACATCAGCTTGTTGGTGAGGTAAAAGCTCACCAAGGCTACGACGTGTAGCGGGTGTGAGAGCATGACCCGTCTCACTGGGACTGAGACACTGCCCAGACTCCTACGGGAGGCTGCAGTCAAGAATC
>CALDOH010000008.1 GCA_937912185.1 uncultured bacterium
GAGGGGGTTATTTTTTGTCTTTAAAAAATTTAGCCAAATATTGTCCGGTAAAACTTTTAGCGGCCTTGGCCACTTGTCTAGGAGTACCTTCGGCTACAAGATACCCTCCTTTGTCGCCACCCTCTGGTCCCAAATCAATTACCCAATCAGAACTTTTGATTACATCTAAATTATGTTCAATTACTAGGACAGTATTTCCTTTATCTACCAAGCGATGCAAAACTTCCAACAAACGCTTGATATCATCAAAGTGCAAACCTGTGGTTGGCTCGTCTAAAATATATAAAGTCTTACCAGATGAACGACGTGATAGCTCAGTAGCTAGTTTGATACGTTGCGCCTCACCACCAGACAAAGTAGTAGCTGGCTGACCAAGCTTGATATACCCCAAGCCAACGTCTACTATGGTTTTTAATTTGTTTTGAATATTTGGAACATCATAAAAGAAGCCCATAGCTTCGTCAGCTGTCATCTGAAGCACTTCGGATATATCCTTATCTCGATAGTGAATAGCTAGAGCCTGATCATCATAGCGACGACCGTGACATTCTTTACATTCTACATAGACATTAGACAAAAAATTCATTTCAATCTTAATCACGCCATCACCCTGACAATTTTCACAACGGCCACCACGAACATTAAAAGAAAAATGTCCTGCCTTATAGCCATTGAGCTTAGCCTCTGGTAAATCAGCAAACAAATCGCGGATATAAGTAAAGACGCCCGTATAGGTAGCCGGATTTGACCTTGGTGTTCTACCAATCGGTGACTGATCAATACTAATTACCTTATCAATATTTTCTAGTCCTTTTATTTCTTTGTGTCGTCCTGGATTTTCTTTGGATCGGAAAAAATGTTTACTCAAAGCCTTGGCTAAAATCTCAGTCATCAGAGTTGATTTACCAGAACCACTAACGCCCGTGATAGAAATAAATTTGCCCAAGGGAAAATTTACATCAATGTCTTTAAGATTAAATTCATTAGCACCCAAGATAGACAACATCTTACCGTTACCTTTTCTATTTTTCTTTGGCAAAGGAATACATTTGTTACCCAAGAGATACTGTCCTGTCAAAGACTTCTTAACCTTCTTGATAGCAGCTGGCGTACCTTGAGCAACTAACTCCCCACCATGCTTACCAGCGCCTGGCCCAATATCAATAACATGATCAGCGGCTAAAATTGTTTCCTCATCATGTTCTACTACAATTACAGTATTACCAAGATCCCTTAAATTTTGTAAGGTCTCAATTAATTTTTGATTATCTCTTTGATGTAGTCCAATTGATGGTTCATCCAAAATATATAAAACTCCAATGAGTGAAGAACCAATCTGAGTAGCTAGTCGTATTCTCTGAGCCTCGCCGCCAGATAGAGTATTAGCAGACCTATCAAGTGTCAGGTAGCTAAGGCCAACGTTGCTCAAAAAGCCAAGGCGTTCTTTAATTTCTTTTACAATCTGATTGGCAATAAGCTGATCATCTTCACTTAATTTTTTCATCAATCCAGAAAATAACTTCTGTAATTCGCTAATGTCCATACCTGAAACTTCGGCAATACTCTTTTCGTCTACCTCAATACTTAAAATTTCTGGTTTAAGACGCTTGCCATGACAAGACTCACAAATTTCAATCTTCATATAGCGTTCAATCTCGCTACGAATATAATCAGAGTCGGTTTCCCGATAACGTCTTTCTAAATTAGGAATTACACCCTCAAAAGAAGCCTGGTAGCCACCATTATTGAACTTGCCATTTGCATTTTCCAGGGTATATTTGATATCCCCAGTGCCCTTGAGTACTATGTCTAGTTGTTTTGCTGTGAGCTTATTAACTGCTACTCGAGTAGAAAATTTATGTTTCTTGGCTACAGCTTCTAACATAGCAGTATACCAGCCCTGATTGGCCGCAGTTCGAGACCAAGGTCGGATAGCACCTTCGGCCAGGGACAAACGAGAGTTTGGAATCACTAATAATGGATCAACTGTCAGCTTGGTACCCAAGCCAGTACATTTTTGACAAGCACCGTGAGGACTATTAAAAGAAAAATTTCTGGCTTCGATTTCAGCTGAACTGACTTCATTGTGATTAGGACAAGTGAAATGCTCAGAAAATGCCAAATCTTTTTTATCTTTTAACAAATTGATTATCACAAAGCCATTGGCCAAATCCAAAGCTGTATTAAGTGACTGACTTAGCCTAGTTTTGGTTTCTTTGCTACCATCGCGCCTAAAATAATCTACGGCAATTTCAATGGTATGTTTTTTGTATTTATCAATATCTAAATCCAGTGCTTCTTTGAGATTAAATAGCTCCCCATCCAACCTTACTTTTTGATAACCAGCCATTTTGACACGCTCGAGAGCCTTTCGATGCTCGCCTTTTTTGTCTCTGACAATTGGCGCCAACAAAACAAATTCTGTCTCAGCTGCTAGTTGCCAAATTTTTTCTGCTATTTCTTTTTGACTTTGTCTGACCAAGGGCTCACCACATTTATGACAATGCGGTAAACCAATTTTGGCAAACAATAGTCTAAGATAATCATAAATCTCTGTAACAGTACCAACGGTTGAACGAGGGTTGCGAGATGAAGAACGCTGATCAATAGAGATAGCTGGAGATAAACCATCAATCTGTTCAACGTCTGGTTTGTCCATCAAGCCCAAAAATTGTCGAGCATAAGAAGACAGAGACTCTACATAACGCCTCTGTCCTTCTGCATATATTGTATCAAATGCTAGTGATGATTTTCCTGAACCAGAGAGCCCAGTAATCACCACAAATTTATCGCGGGGAATTTTAACATCGATGTTTTTGAGATTGTGCACCTTGGCACCTTTGATGGTTATAAATTTTGACATAAGTTCTGAGGTCTAAAAATTTAAAAACACGAATCTTGGACATGGTAACATATATATTCTGCTGCGTCAAGAATTAAGGGATAGATAATAAAAAAGCTACTCCAGAGAGTAGCAAAATGTTGAGTTTTGGGGACTATTTACCAGTCCCAGACACTACGGCGAGAGCTATAAGGATTGCGGTAGCCGTAACCATAACTATTACGACGCGGTTCGGGTTTGGGCTTGGATTTGCTGACGACCACCTTCTTGGCGGGCAGAATAGCGATAGCACTACCAGTGCTATTAGCGGCCCGATGGATTTTGCGCTTCCACTCCCTACGCTCTTCATCGGTCCAAGGACCACGACGGTTGAATTCGATGAAGGCCTTACGAACGTGTTTACGCCTACTCCTGCTTTTGGGCATATCACCCCCCCCCTAATGTCTTGAGTATAAACGACTGGAATTTACCAAATTATATTATATTTAAAGCTACAGTCTGTCAAACTTACGCCTTGACAAAAATAGGCCTATTTGTTAGTATGGGGTAGTTAATTTATCCTCGAAAAATGAAAAACATCCTGTATATCGTACAAATTATTGTATCTGTTCTACTCGTCGTAGTCATTTTACTCCAACAAAGAGGCTCTGGTTTAGGGGCTGGTTTTGGCGGTGATGGCTCTGTTTATCGTACAAAACGTGGTGCGGAAAAAATTATCTTCCGCTTGACCATTGTTTTGGCCGTTTTATTCCTCGCTACCGCTCTAGCCAATATCTTTGTTGAATAATTTTTGCTATAATAAAGCTAAGGGTCTCTTTTAATTAAGTAACTAACTCTTACGACTATAATACCCTTTTCAAAAATTAAAGATTTTTTATTTTTGTTTGGGAAAAAATCAGGCAAGTTGACTGGTAAGTTTTTTTCTTTTTTAAAAAAAGGTAAGGATAAATTGTTTCCCCCTGAACCAGACGATGTTAACCAACAATTGATCCTTAAATTAAATAAAAAGAAATTACCTAGTCCTGGACAAATAAAACAACTGCCTAAATTTCTAAACAAAGTCGAAAAACTCCAGTTGGTAGTAGTGCTGGTGATATTTATTTTATCAGGCCTTACTCTTGGTTGGCGTTTTTATCTTAGAAATTCTACTCCCATTCCTAAGATGGGCGGTAGCTATACTGAGGGCCTAGTTGGCTTTCCTCACTTGGTCAATCCTATCCTAGCCACCAATGATGTTGATCGAGACCTAGTCAAGCTACTCTTTTCTGGCCTGATGAAATTTGACGAACAGGGAGAGCTGGTGCCTGACTTAGCTAGTGATTATATAATTGACGCTGAACAAAAACTTTATACCTTTGAACTTCGCCCAGACCTTAAATGGCACGATGGTACGCCAATTACTGTCGATGATGTGTTGTTTACTGTCGCTAGTATTAAAAATTCTGAGTACAAAAGTCCGCTAAAAAATTCTTTTGCTGGAGTAACTGCCACTCGCATCAATGACCAAACCATTCAGTTTGAACTAGAAAAACCCTTTGCTCCTTTTTTGTCAATTCTGACCGTTGGTATTATCCCTGAATATGCCTGGTACAGTATCCCTGCTTTTAGTGCCGCCCTATCTGACCTAAATATCAGGCCGATTGGTTCTGGCCCTTATAAGTTCAAATCACTAACCAGAGATACTAATGGTAGTATCAAAAGTTATAGCCTGGAAGCCTACGATGAATATCATCTAGGTGAGCCATTTATTTCCGAGATGAATTTCAAATTCTATCCTGACTTTCAAACTGGCGTAGTGGCTCTACAAAACAAAAATATTGATGGCTTAATCTATCTACCAAAAGAATATAAGGAAATTTTAAACGAAGATAAAATAAATTTTAACGCTTTACACTTTCCTCAGTACACCGGTGTATTTTTTAACCCTAAAGACAACGACTTACTAAAAGACAATACATTTCGCCAAGCTTTGGCTATCAGTATCGATAAGCAAAGAATACTAGATGAAGTCTTAAATGACGATGGCCAAGTAATCCATAGTCCAATTCTACCAGGCATGATTGGTTATGATGCCGAAGTAAAATCACCAGACTTTAATCCTGAAGATGCTAAAACCATACTTGAAGAATTGGGCTGGAAAATGCCTGAGCAAGGTGAATTTAGAATCAAACCGAGTAAAGAAAATGACACTGAAGACGAAGAAGAGGTTGCCCCTAAGGAACTAACCCTAAAACTAACTACTATAGATCAATCCGAAAACGTTAGAACTGCCTCTATTATCCAAGAAAATTGGCAAGCTATCGGTATCAAAACTGAACTCAATATCATCGCCAAAGAAAAAATGAGAAAGGATATCATCGAACCGCGTGATTATGAGGTTTTGATCTTTGGCCAAGTTGTTAATGCCAATTCTGGTCCTTACCCTTTCTGGCACTCCAGTCAGAATCAATACCCTGGACTGAACTTGAGCACACTAGCCAATAAAGATATTGATGACTCTCTTGATATAATCCGTTCGGCTAAAACAGACGAAGCTAAACTAGAGCCTCTAACAAATTTTCAAAACAAATTACTAGAACTAAATTTTGCTATATTTTTATACAACCCTACTTATACTTATCCGACAGCCAAAAAATTAAAAGGCCTGGACTCTCTCCAGTTTATCAATTTGCCGGCTGATCGTTTTAACAACGTAAATGCTTGGTACGTAAAAACCAAGCGTATACTCTCTAATTAACAATTAAATAAACACAAGTTTATGAATGCAATGAAAGATTCGACTGATAATCTACTATCAGCCTCTGATCCTGTAGCAAAAAAATCCACTACTGGAAACAGAAAAAAAACTAATTTCGTACCAAAACAAAAAAACAAAAAAACCCTCGGCCGTAGACCGGCCACAGGCGAGGCTGGCCCACAAAAACAAGGGCCAAATAACAACCCTAAGACAAAGACTAATTATCCTCAGTCTAGGAAAAATAAACCCACCCACCAAGCAACTAGATCAGGAGCGGGCAAGGGTACTGGTCTAATGAGTCAAAAATCTAAACACAAGGTAAATAAAAATACCAAACCCGTTTTGGGAAAACTTCGCGTTATTCCTATAGGTGGCTGTGAAGAAGTTGGTCGTAACATGACCGTCTTTGAATATGAAAATGATATTATGATTCTTGATATGGGCCTCCAATGGCCAGAAGAAGACATGCCAGGAATCGATTATATCATCCCTAACATTGAATACCTCCAAGGTAAAGAAAAAAATATCCGTGGTGTAATCATTACTCATGGTCACTATGACCATATTGGTGCTATCCCCCACCTAGCTCCTCGACTAGGCAACCCTACTATCTACGGCACTCCACTGACCTTGGGTATTATTGCCAAACGCCAAGAAGATTTTAAGGGTAATCCACCGCTAAGGTTAAAGTCTGTAGCTCTTAATAACAACTTACAATTGGGTAAGTTTAAAATTACTTTTTTCGGTGTTAGTCATAACATCCCCGGATCGTTTGGTGTAGTAATTGATACGCCCGCTGGTAAAATAGTCCACACCGGTGACTTTAAGCTTGACGAAAAAGCTTCTGGCGATGCTCCAACTGAAATCGCCAAGATAAAAGCTCTAGGCAAACAAAATGTAATAGCCCTAATGGCAGATAGCACCAACGCTACCCAAACTGGCTATCAATTAACCGAAGGTGACATCCAGACAAATATTGATGAGCTCTTAAAACAAGCCCCCGGTAGAATAATTGTTGGTACTTTTGCCTCACTACTTGGTAGGATCCAACAAATTCTTTGGGCTGCTGAGAAACTTGGCAAAAAGGCTGTCATCGAAGGCTTTTCTATGAAAAGAAATGTTGAACTAGCTCAACAATTGGGTTATATGAAAGTTAAAAAAGATACTATCATACAACTCAAAGATATGAAAAACTACCCTGACAATAGAATCATTATCATGTGTACCGGTGCTCAGGGTGAGGACAACGCTGTGCTGATGCGTATTGCCAGCAACGAGCACAAAAAACTAAAAGTTGAAAAAGGTGACACTATCGTCTTTTCATCTTCTGTCATCCCTGGTAACGAAAGATCCGTCCAGCGTCTAAAGGATATGCTTTATCGCAAAGGGGCTGAAGTAGTCCACTACAAAATGATGGATGTTCACGCTGGTGGTCATGCTAAACAAGAAGACTTGTTCAGTATGATAAAAATGGTCAACCCAAAATATCATATACCGGTCTATGGCAACCATTCCTTCTTAAAAGTTCACGCCAAAGTTGCCCAACGAGCGGGCATAGCCTTGGATAAAATCTTTATCCCTGACAACGGTCAGGTAATGGAATTTGATAAAAGCGGTAATGGCCGACTTCTCAAAGAAAAGGTACCGTCTGAATATGTCTTTGTTGATGGTCTAGGCGTTGGCGATGTTTCCAATATCGTACTGCGCGACCGACAAATGATGGCTGCCGACGGTATGCTGGTAGTGATTGCTACCTTGTCTGCCAAGAGCGGCAAACTAGTCCATTCACCAGATATTATCTCTCGTGGTTTTATCTATATGCGAGACAATAAAGGTATTGTAGAAAATATCCGCACCAAGATAAAAAATGTTATCAACGAACACAACAAAACTAACGGCAAACCAAATGAGGCTTACATCAAAGAAGCACTCCGCAACGATCTAGGACAATTTGTTTTTCAAAAAACCAAACGTCGTCCAATGATATTGCCAGTAGTAATTGAAGTTTAAATATTTTAGCCCC
>CALDOH010000009.1 GCA_937912185.1 uncultured bacterium
AAACCACCCACTTTCACCAAAGGTTTCATTTCAGCACCAGCCATTATTACTTCTATTTTTGTTTTCCTCATAATCATCTAAAAATTTAATCTTTAACTTTTATATTATAGCAAAAAACACCTTTATCAGGAAGGTGTTTTAAACTTATTTTTCTTGTAAAAATTTTAGTATTTCCTCAACTATCGATGGATTAGGAAGTTCTGAAGCATCAACTTGTATATAATCCAATTTGCTTTGCTTGATTAGCTCTAGATACAGTTGCTGTTGCTTTATATAATCACTCGGGCTTTGAGCGATTCGGTCATAATGAGGATAAAGATCAAGCCTGTCTTTGAGCCTCTTTTCTACCAAAGTCTCATCTTCGGCATAGGTCACTAAAACGATCTTGGCTTTTATCTTTTGTAACCGGTCTTCAAAGAGAGAAAAATCAAAGTCTTTATTATTATAAAGCTTTTGATAGACCGCCTCAGTCAAATGAAACTTTTCTATCATTATATTGGTATCATTGATGGCTTCCATGAGGTCTAAATACTTTTCTAAGGCTACTTCACCAAATTTGGTACCAAAGATACCAACATCACAATTAAACCAGTGACAACCGTCCATGATCTTACCACCACTGTTATACTTTGGTTCAATAAACTCATAAACTTGACTCATAAGATAGCTTTTACCAGCTAACTCTGCCCCTTCAAAAATTATTTTGTGTCGAGGATTTTTCATCTTTAACTTAAATTAATTTTATGTTTTGATTCTTGAGCTAATTCTAAATAATTAACTGCGTCTGCAAGTAAATCATCAATTGGGTTTTCTACATCTTTCATATATAACAAAAATACGGCTGTGCGTAGTGCTGTCCAACTCTGGTAAATATTAATCCGATTAATATATTCAATTTCAATTTTATTAAATTTCTTTCCAAAATAAGACTCTACGAAAAATGTTTTATAATTATTCATCTCTTTACGAGAAATAAAATTGTGTCCCATAAAATCAAACTGCTGGATAAAAGTACCAATATCCATCATAGGGTCACCTAGGGCTAAATCTGTAAAATCAATCATTTCCAAATCTTTAGCCCTTAAATTTTTTATAATCACGTTTTCTGGATGACAATCACCGTAGACAAGCTGAGCTTTATTTCTTCTATTATAATAGGCCGCT
>CALDOH010000010.1 GCA_937912185.1 uncultured bacterium
GTATAAGGAAAATGATATATCTTGTCATCGCTCATACCAGCCTCTTTGGCCCCACGAGCAATATCACGTGATCTCTCGCCTACTACAAATAAATATTCAATCCCTAATTCAACCAATTTTTTACCAACCGCCCTATGAGCAGCCTCTGAAACTTTGCCCAGCTCTAGCATATCGCCAAAGACAGCAATCTTACGGCCATCGCTTGGCATCTCAGCCAAAATTTCCAAAGCTGCCTTGGAAGACTGAGGAGAAGAATTGTAGGTATCATCTATTATAAAACTATTTTTTACACCTAAGATCAAATTGGTTCGGCCTCTGGCTGTTCTATAATTTTGCAAAGCCTCACCTATCTCTACTAGATTCATCCCCAGAGCCAAAGCAACGGCAGCAGCAGTAGCAGCAGCTTGAGCGTGTTGCCATCCCAAAACACTAGGCAAAAACATCGGCACCTCTGAGCCACCATAACTCAACTTAAAACTAGTGCCATATTCGTCGTTCTTTTTGCTAATCTTGATATTAGAAATTCTAACCTCTGCATCTTCTGATTGTCCAAAAGTTTTTAACTTAGTTTTACAATTTTTTATAGCTCCAGCTAAATTTTTGTCATCACGATTGATAATTGCCCAATCATCATTTTTCAAATCGCCTAAAATACTAGTCTTTTCTTTGACAATATTTTCAATACTACCAAAAAATTCAATATGACTATGACCGATGGCTGTCAAAACAGCGATATTTGGTTTAGCAATTGACGTCAAATATTTTATGTCCCCCCGCTTATCAGCGCCCATCTCTAAAACCAAAATTTCTGGATATTCCTTATCTCTAATAATGAGTATCTTAAAAATATAGAGGAAAATCCAAAGCCAGCGGAAAAGATTATTACCACCAGACTTTCTAATACGCAAAACTGTCAGTGGTAAGCCAATTTCATTATTATAGTTCTTTATATTGCGACGAGCCCTATACTTTGATTTTATAACTGAATAAACAGCCTCTTTAGCCGAGGTTTTACCAACACTACCAGTTATAGCCACAATTTTTGGTTGATACTTCTTAAGTACCAATCTGGCCAAAACCTTCAAAATTATGTATAAAATCTTTTTCATCTCTTTGGTGGAATTTGATAATATTCTAGCAGAAATTTGGCAATTTCGCCAAATAATGGAGCCGCTGTATCAGCAGAATACCTAGCCGCGGTCGGATAGTCAAGTTTGACTATCATAGTAAATTTAGGATCATCATTAGAGGCAAAGCCAACAAAATTATGAATTGTCTTGTAATCATCGTAGCGACCAGTCTCAGAATTAGCTACTTGAGCAGTTCCAGTCTTACCAGCTACATAATACCCATCTACTTTAGCCTTGCCAGCATGTCCACTATCAACCACATGAACCATCATAGCTGATACCTGAGAAGCAGTGGCAGTATCAATCACTTGACGAAGCACTCTTGGTTTATACTCCTCTACTATTTCGTCACCATATCTTATTTGACTAACTAAATATGGCTGAACCAATCTACCGCGGTTGGCAATTGTATTGATGGCACTGACCATTTGCATTGGTGTAACAGTGATACCCTGGCCATAAGAAGCAGTAGCTTTAAAAATATCACCCTCCTTGGCCAACAAACTAATATCACCACTGAAGTCCTGACTAATATTTAAACCACTGGGTTGACCAAAGCCAAATTTTTGCATGTAATCCTCATAAATCTTATTGTTAACCTCAGAGGTAGCAAAAACTATACCGGTATTGATAGAAGATGCCAAAACTTCCTTCATATTGACTAGACCATATTTTTCATTGCCAGCATTTCTGATTGTATTACCGCCAGCAAACTTGATTTCGCCCTCATCCTTGTAAGTAGTGTCTGGCTCAACTTTACCCTGGTCAATAGCGATAGCCATAGATACAGACTTCATAACTGATCCTGGCTCATAAGCAGCGTAGACAGCGTTGTTGTTAAAGACATCAGCACTATCTACATCACTATAATTATTGGGGTCAAAACTAGGATAATTACACATCGCTCGGATAGCGCCAGTCTTGGTTTCCATAATAATCACTGAGCCGCTCTCAGCATCATACCTAGTCAAGGCTTTTTCCAAAGATTTGCAAGTAGCATACTGGACTGTACGATCAATTGTCAGCACAACATCATAACCATTTTCTACTGATTTGCCCTCATTACTAGAGACTAGTCTACCGGCCACATCGGCCTCGCCCACTATCTGCCCTCCATAACCAGCCAACTCTTCTTCAAAATATCCCTCTAGACCATAATTTCCGACTCTAGAATAACCATCTTCACCATAACCCAAAAATCCCAAAATATGAGAGCCTATTTCTTTATCTGGGTAATAACGAAGTATATTTTTATAAAAGTTTAAACCAAGCTCTTCTATACTTTCCAACTCATCAACTCCACCTTTTTCTTTATTGATATCAAACCTAAGTTCTTCAAATCTCTCTTTGAGCAATTCTACTTTTTCCCGAGACACATCCTTGGCAATCATTTCAAAGCTAGTATTCTTTTTTACCTTTTTAAAAACTTTTTCAGCCTCTTCTTCATCTAAGGCTAGAACTTCAATAAAAATATCGGTCACGTTTTGTGGTCGGCTTATCTTACTAGGATCAATACTAATCTCATAAAAAACCTTATTTGTAGCCAATGGATAATAATCATCCGATTCATCAACCGAAGCCAAAGCAAAAATTCGACCTCTTTCGGGGCGAATATCACGAATAATAGAGCGCTGCTCCATACCCATGGCCATATAAGTATCATTTCCCAATATCTGTAAATAAAAAAGGCGTACTACAATTGAGAGTACCAAGAAAAAAATAACCCCTTGCAGGGCATTTATCCTCAGACTTGATATCTGATATTCATTGGTATGGAATAAATTCATAAAATAAAATAGGTTTATTTTAAAGCAACGACGCCGACACTAGTATCAATATAATAGATATCATCAGTTTGAATTTTTACCAAATCAAGTCTAGCACTCTCATTTTCCAATCTTTCGGTGGTTTGAAGCTCAGAAATAGTTGAATCTATCAAACGATAACTGTCTTCTGCTAGTCTAAACTCTTTATTGAGCTCATTTCGCATCAAGGTTTGTCCGTTGGCATAATTTGAGGAAGCAAGTAGGATCATCCAAAGGACTACAATACTTACCGACATAACGGTATTTAGCTTTTTGAAGCGATCAAAAGTTTTAAAAATTTGATTTTTGATGTTGACAAGCATGGGGATCATTTTTATTTTTATTCCCGCAAATAAAGGTGCGGGGTTTATATTTTCTCAGCTACTCGCAATTTAGCGCTGCGGCTACGTCGATTAGCTGAAATTTCATTAGCACTAGGCTCAATGACTTTCTTGGTTATTATTTTTAACTTTGCTTTGTTATTACAATTGCAAACCGGAGACTCTGGCGGACAGATACAACCCTGTGACATCTGTTTAAAATAATGTTTGACGATTCTGTCCTCCAGTGAATGGAAGCTAATGACAGCGATTCGTCCGCCACTCTCCAATATATCTAACGCTTGTGGCAAAGCTTTGCTAATGTTATCCAACTCGCTATTTACGGCTATCCTCAGTGCCTGAAAAATCTGAGTAGCGGGGTGAATACGATGTTTTTTCAAATTGCTTTCTTTTATATTTAATATTTCGAGTATGGCGGAGACAAACATGGAAGTCTTTAACTCTTTTTGTTTTTGTTTTAAAAAAGTTTTTCTCCAGGCAATAATGCCTTGGACTAAGCGTTTTGTTTGTTTGACCTCACCATACTCGTAAAATATTTTTAATAACTCGCTTTCAGACCAATTGAGAATAATATCCTCTGCCTTCAGTTTTTGATTTTCCGGATCAAATCTCATGTCCAGTGATCCATGATCTTTGAACGAAAAACCACGATCTGCCTTATCCAATTGGTCTGATGACAATCCAAGATCAAAGACTATACCTTGTATGGGTTTTAAGTTTTCTTTTTTTATATAATCTTTTAAATGAGCGTAAGAATCTCGGACTATGACTATTCTATCTTTATAATCTTTTAATCTACTCTTGGCGGCTTTAATGGCCCTAGGATCTAGCTCAAAGGCTAGCACCTTACCCTTTGGCCCATTAAGATCCAAAATTCTAGCGCTATGGCCTCCGCCCCCTAAGGTACAATCAATAAAGTTCTGTCCTGCCTTAGGATCTAAATATTTTATAATCTCATCACCCAATACACTTATGTGATGGTAATCGTTACTCATAAATTTTAAATGCCCAAATCAACTAAACCTTCAGAAATTTCATTGGTATCTTTTTCAGAACTGCGTTGGTATTTGCTCCACATCTTTTCGTCCCAAACTTCCAAGCGATTGTACAAACCAGCTAAAATCACCTTTCTACCTAAACCAGCAAAACTTTTGAGATAATCCGGTAATATCACCCGTCCTTGACCATCAAGTCTAACATCCATAGCACCAGCTAGCATCATACGAGAAAAAGCTCGAGATTTTGCCTGAGAAATTGGTAAAGCAGCTAACTTGTCTACTAGCTTTTTCCATTCCTTATCAGTGTAGACAAATAAACAATTATCAAGACCTTTAGTAATCACCACACCATCTTTAAACATTTTGCGGAATTTACTTGGAATTGCTAATCTATTTTTATTGTCTAGACTGTATTTGTACTCACCGATGAACATAGTTATCCACAGATACTTTTATAAATCCCCCACTTTTTACCACTTCTAGGTCTCATAGATACATTATACCCCACCATTAGCCAGAATGTCAATCATAATAAAGGCCTTAGTTATCCACAAATATGTGGATAAAGTCAATACTAAAAAATCCCGCTTATAAACGGGATCTATTTTACTAATTGTTGTATTTTATTTTTTTATCCTAAAATTAGGCCTTTTCTTGGAGATAGTGATGTCCGGTTGACGCTGATATTTGACTTTAAGAGGAGTAAATTTCTTAAGCTTAGAAACATCCTTACTTAATTTTACCAAAACATCTTCCAGGTGACCGCTAAAATAGTATTCCCCCACTACTGGCCACTTGAAATACCAGGCCAAAGTATTGACCATAGTGGTTGCTACCTTTACTTGGGTTAAACTAGGATCCTCTACAGCCAAAATTAAACCAGAAAAGCTCTTAAGCTCTAACTTATTTTTAACTAAAAATGTATCCTG
>CALDOH010000011.1 GCA_937912185.1 uncultured bacterium
CAATCGAATTTTGGGCTGACGATTTTGTTGGCTATGAGGCGGATAGTCATGATATGGTCAATGGCTCAGTTGCTATGCTAGAAAATATTCGTTTTCAGCCTCGAGAAAAGATGAATTGTAAGCGTCTAGCCAAGCGTCTAGCCAAGCTGGGTGATATTTATGTCAATGATGCTTTTTCCAATAGTCATCGTAAGCACAGCTCCATGCACGCTATCACCGAGTATCTGCCTAGCTTCGCCGGTCCACTGTTACTATCTGAAGTCAAAGAGCTCTCAGGTGTTATGAAGATAAAAAAGGGCCTAGTTTTTATCTTTGGTGGGGCCAAAATGGAGACCAAAGTAAAATTGATCAAAGATGCTAGTCAGATTTCTGATCAGGTTCTCCTCGGTGGTGCTCTGGCCAACGATATACTACTAGCTCGTGGGTACAAGGTAGGCAAGTCATTGGTAGACAAAAGTTTGCTAAAAGTCGCCAAAAAGCTAGATAATCCCAAGATACACCTACCAATTGATGTCTTGGTAGCCAAAACACCAAAAGCTAAGGCTTATAAGTCAGTAGTAGTGGATAAAATACCAGCCACTATGATGGCTCTGGACATTGGTCCAGCGACAGTTGATGAATATATTGATATCCTATCTCAGGCCAAGTGGGTGGTTTGGAATGGACCTTTGGGATATTTTGAAAACAAAAACTTTATTCAAGGATCAAAAAAGATTTTACAATTTTTGGCCAAGTCTTCGGCTAAGGTTATTATTGGTGGAGGAGAGACAGTTGAATTATTAACTGAGCTCAAGCTCCGTGACAAGTTTTATTTCATCTCTACTGGTGGTGGCGCCATGCTGACTTTTATGCAGGGTGACAAAATGCCAGCTTTGGAAGTATTAAAGAAAAAATAATGTAAATATATTAATTAAAATCTAGAAGAAAAGCGATGAAGCAATATTTTGTTTATATTTTGACAAATAAAAACAACAACGTGTGTAACTAGTGATCTAGCTAGGAGAATCTACGAACATAAGGAAAAAACAATAGAAGGGTTTAGTAAAAGGTACAATCTTTGTAAATTGGTTTATTATGAAATTCGTGAAGACCCTTATGAAGCAATAACTAGAGAAAAACAAATTAAAAATTTATTAAGGAAAAAGAAAATAAAATTAATTAAAGATTTTAATCCAGAATGGAAAGATTTATATGATGATTTATAAATTTTGTCATTCTGGAAGGAGCGTAGCGACTGATAGAATCTAAAGGTTTTGTTGATTCTATCGCTTCGCTCCAGAATGACATAATACATACATATGCCAGATAAAATAAAAAAAATTGAAGCTATCGAAATATTGGATTCTCGTGGCAATCCGACTATTCAAGTAACAGTGGAAATAGGCAGCGGTCAGTCAGCTGTGGCAGCAGTGCCCTCAGGCGCTTCGACTGGTCGTTTTGAAGCTCATGAGCTCAGAGATGGCGATAAAGACCGCTATGATGGCCTAGGAGTACTAAAGGCTATCGCCAATGTCAATGATATTTTGGCCAAGGAGCTAGCCGGCCTCAAGGTAACTGAACAAAAAAATATTGATGATCTGATGATCAAGCTAGATGGCACCAAAAACAAAAGCAAGCTTGGGGCCAATGCTATCTTGGGTGTGTCTTTGGCTGTGGCCAAGCTCGGTGCTCAGGTAACCGGTGTAGAATTTTATGAGTATTTGCGTAAGCTCTATGATCCAGAAAACAAAAAATATCTATTACCTACACCAGTGGTCAATGTAATCAACGGTGGTCGCCATGGGGGGACTAATATAAATATTCAAGAATTTTGGGTAGTACCGATTGCTGCTCCAGAGTTTTCAGAAAAAATTCGTCAAGCAGCCGAGATTTTTCACAAATTGGGCAAACTACTCCAAGGTCTGGGTATGGATACTGATGTGGGCAATGAAGGTGGCTATTCTCCACACGCCAAGTCACATCGTCAGGTGTTTGATTTGATCACTCAGGCTATTGAAAGCTGTGGTTATGAACCAGGTGAGGATATAGTGCTGGGAATAGACGCTGGTGCTTCAGAATTTTATGATGATGAAAGTGCTAAATATAAACTACCTCTAGAAAATGCTGAATTTTCTTCTGAGGAAATAATAGATTTTTACCTTGATTTGATGGAAACTTACCCTATTAAGTTTTTGGAGGATCCGCTTGATCAAGAGGATTGGAATGCTTGGCAGGACTTCACTCAAGATAGTCAGGTCAAATCTAGTGACACTAAAATAATTGGCGATGATTTATTTGTTACCAATGTAGTCCGCCTACAAAAAGGCATAGATATGGGCGTAGCCAATACAATACTCATCAAACCAAATCAAATCGGCACTTTGACAGAAACTTTTGCCGCCATCCGTCTGGCTCAAGCCAACAATTATAAAGTAATGGTATCTCATCGTAGTGGAGAAACTGCCGATACTACTATTGCTGATTTAGCGGTCGCGGTAAACGCTGATTATATCAAGACGGGTTCTACTTCTAGAGGAGAGCGGACTGCCAAATACAATCGACTTTTAAACATTGAACACAAATTGAAGTAGTTTTTGTCATTTCGACCGAGCCCGAGTGAAATGAAGGGTGAGTGGAGAAATCTAGTTTATGAAAGAGTATAATTATTATGTATATATAGTAGCCAGTAGATCAAAAGTCTTGTATATTGGAGTCACAAACGATTTAGCAAGAAGAATCTCTGAACACAAAGAAAGCTTGATAGAGGGCTTCTCAAAGAAGTACAAGATTTATAAGTTAGTTTATTTTGAACACACAATAGATATAAATGTGGCCATAGAAAGAGAAAAACAGCTCAAAAAATGGCGGAGAGATAAGAAAATTAATTTAATAATTAAGGAAAATTCTAATTGGGATGATTTATCAAAAGAGTTTAATTTATAGATCTCTCGACTACGCTCGAGATGACAAGTAAGATTGAAAT
>CALDOH010000012.1 GCA_937912185.1 uncultured bacterium
GCTGAAAACAATGGCTTTGCTATAAATCTACTTTCAGCCAACAAAACCGAGATTGGAGGCTTCAAAGAAATCATCGCTGAAATATCTGGTAAAAATGCTTACAAACATTTCAAATATGAAAGCGGTGTTCATCGAGTCCAGCGCGTCCCAGAGACAGAAAAAGCTGGTCGAGTCCACACTTCAGCTGCCACTGTTGCTGTTTTACCTGAAGCTGAAGAAGTCGACCTAGTAATTGACCCTAAAGACATACGAATCGATACTTTTTGTGCTTCTGGCAATGGTGGTCAATCAGTCAACACTACCTATTCTGCAGTACGAATCACCCATCTAGCAACAAACGTTGTAGTTTCTTGCCAAGATGAAAAATCTCAAACTCAAAATAGAGAAAAGGCTATGATTATTTTACGCTCTCGCCTGCTAGCTAAAATGGAAGAAGAAAAAAAAGCTAAAGAATCAGAGCAAAGAAAAAGCCAGATTGGTACTGGCGACAGATCAGAAAAAATCCGTACTTACAATTTCCCCCAAGACCGAATGACTGATCATCGTATCAAACTCACTTTACACAATCTTTATAAAATAATGGATGGCGATTTAATGCCAATAATCACAGAACTATGGCAAGCAGCCAAAGCCAAAAGAGAATAAAACTTCAACCAAATTCGGGGCATACTATCAAAAAACATTTGAAAAAAAACTCCGGTAAATTGATACCTGAGGAACTAGATCAATTGTTGGCTTTGGCAATTCACAAAAAAGTAGAATACATCTACAAACACCCCGAGAAAGAACTAAACCGCTCTAATCTTTTGAGCTTCCACAAACTAATCAACAAAAGACTAGCTGGCTGGTCACTAGCCTACCTTAAAGGTTATAAAGAATTTTATAGTCTAAAATTTTTGATATCCAAACACACCCTAGTCCCCCGTCCTGAGTCTGAACTAATAATTGACGAAGCTCTAAAGTCTATAAAGAAAAATGCCAACGTAATCGATATTGGCACTGGTAGTGGCTGTTTAATTTTATCTTTGGCTAAAAACAATAAACAACCAGCAACTTATCTAGCTACCGACATTTCTGTCAAAGCACTGCAAATAGCTAAGACAAACGCTCGCAAACTTGGCCTTAGTCGCCAAATAAAATTTTTGAAATCAAACCTATTAAATAAAGTACCTAAACAAAAATTTGATATTGTTATAGCCAACCTCCCCTATCTGACACCAAAGCAACTTCGAGAACCATCGATCAAAAAAGAACCGCGGGTAGCTCTTTTGGCAGGCAAAGATGGTCTTAGCTATTACCGAAAACTCTTGGAGCAAATACCCAGCTATCTAGCTGACAAATATCTAATACTTTTGGAAATTGACCCCAACCAAAAAGAACTAATTAAAAAAGCCATAGAGGCTAGCTTGCCTCAGGCTAAAGTACAGTTCCTCAAAGACCTAGCTGGTCATGTCAGGGTAGTAAAAATCACAAACTAAAAACCTTCGCTAAGCGAAGGTTTTTTATTTGTAACTAATATTTTCTTCACTCGGAATTATTTCTACCCAGCTCTTGCCAGGCACAAGCCCTGCTTCTTGGCCCTGCTCCTCTCCATGATTTTCAGATAGATAAAATCTAGTACGACCATTTTCTACTTTCCAATCAACTATTTGAAGACCATAAGCATTAAATATATATGCTTGTCCGCCAGTTTGGGTATCAATTTGTCGTCTACCCAAATCATCAATTACTTTGGTATTGGCTAATTGGACAATTACATTCTGAGCCAAAACCTGATCTCCGGTATCATAAATATATTTGTCGCCACCTTGCCAGCGCTGATAAGCTTTTAGGTTTGGATTGTATTTCCAATCAACTTGATATAAATCACTTGAAAAATCAACCCTTATTTCTTCTGGTATATAAAAATCTGCTTTGATCTTAAGTGGTAGATCAATAAAATTCCACACACCAATACCACCGACTCGACAATAATATTCATCACCACGAATCTCAGCGGCTCTAAGCCAATTAGAATTAGAGGTAAAAACATTGTGTGGGGCATTCAAGTTTTGATCTCGCCAAAAATATACTTCGCCAGCTCCGATTTGATCTACATCAATCAGGTCATAATCTTCTAATGCCTTTAGAGCTTGAGGGCTACCGCCAACGTGCATATAAATTCCTCCATACTCCTGAGCCCAATCCATAAAATAAGGGCGGGCTGAACGCACTGGCCCAATCTTATCAACATTATTGGTACTATCATAGATTGCTAAAAGTCTAGTAATATTTCCCTCGGCTAAAGATTCATAGATAACATCAGCGGCTGCCAGACCTTTTTGTGGTAAAACATCAGCAGCATTTTCAATCATAATAGAAATAGGCAAACAAGAAAAATCCTTGTCATCGAGCGGCAATCCACTCAAAGGGTGTCGAGCAACGAGCTCTTGTTCAACATTTTGTTCTGGTATTTGTTCTGATTGTTCTGATTCACTACCAGAAAATATATTAACCAAACCAACAACAAGCAAAATAACTGCCACGAGAATGACAGTTATCGCCAAATATATTTTGGATTTATGACTAAGCATGGGTTGTCTCGAAAAAAAATATTACTTTTTTTCTTCGGGCTTAGCTTCACCTTCGGGCTTAGCTTCACCTTCAGCACCTTCGACGGCTTCAGCGGCTTCAGTAGCAGCAACCTCTTCAGCAGCAACCTCTTCAGCAGTAGTCATGATCTTAGCTTTCTTAGGCACGGTAACACTTATTACTGGATTGTTTGGATCATTCAAAATACTAACCTTATCAGTCACTCGTAGATCTGAAATTACCAATTTCTGACCCATCTCGACTAAAACAGAAATATCTACTTCAATCTTAGCTGGTAGATCTTGAGGTAAACAAGTTACATTTACTTTATCATTTTTGACATTCAACATACCACCTTGTTCACGAACAGCTTTGGATACGCCAATAAACTCTAGTGGAACTACGGTAGTTAACTCCCGCTTATCATCAACTGCCATAAAATCAACATGAATCAATTTGTCACTCACTGGGTGTTGTTGATATTCACGGACAATAACTCGGATATCTTTGCCGGCAACTTTTAAAGTAATAATATTACTAGTTCCAGCCCCATTTAAGATTTTGAGTAAATCTCTATAAGCAATATCAATAGATAGTGGCTTTTGACTAAAACCATACACAACGCCTGGTACTCGGCTATTTTCACGAATTTGAGTCAGCTGACTTTGTTTATCAACCTGACGTTCATTAGCTTCTAATATGAATTCTGCCATAATTTTAACTTAAAAATAAAAACACGGTGCATCTATTTAATCATAAAACATGCTATAAGTCAACCCCGACTTACTTATTCCTAATATGGACACTCTGAGCCAAACCCAAAGTAATCAAGACCGCCCAAAGAGAGCTACCTCCAGCTGATACCAAAGGCAAAGGAATACCAGTTACTGGTGAAATACCCATATTCATTCCTATATTTATAAAAGTCTGAACCAAAAGCATAGCCGCTGTGCCTAAGACTAGGTAAGCACCAAAATCGTCTTGCGACTTGCGCATAGTCAAAAATAAACGGTAAAAAATAAAGGTAAACAAGGCCAAAACTAAAGTCACACCCACCAGACCCAGCTCCTCACCAATCACAGCAAAAATAAAATCTGTGCCTGGTTCTGGTAAAAAACGCAAACTACTCTGTGAACCAAGGGCCAAGCCTCTACCAAACCATTGTCCAGAGCCAACTGCTACCATAGATTGAATCACATTATAACCCTCACCCTGCGGATCACGTCCTGGATCAAAAAAAATCAAAATACGAGATTGTTGATAAGGCTGTAAGATAAAAAGCCAAGCTACTACCGAAAATAAAACAAAGGCACTTAGTAACCAAATAAGGTGTTTCTTTTTTATACCAGTAAAAAGTAAGACTATTATCCAAGTACCCAATAATACCAAGGCTGAACCAAGGTCTGGTTGAAGAGCAACCAAGGCAACAAAAATTAAGGTCATTAAACCACTAATCAGGATATGCTTAAAATAATGAAACTCCGGCGCATTTTCTGAAAAATAGCGTGCCAACCAGATGATCAAAGCAATCTTAGCAAACTCAACCGGCTGAACAGTCAAGGGGCCGAGAATAATCCAGCCCGTTGTTCCTTTTACGTTTGTACCAAACAATAGAACCGAGACCAACACCAAAACAAAGAAAATAAAAATCAACTTGCTATAAGTCGACCAAAAATTATAATTGACACTGGCTGCACCAAAAAACAAAACCAAACCACTCAAAGCAACTATAATCTGCTTTTTAAAAATAAGAAAATTGGTAGTATCAGTATTTAAGCTAAGGCTATACAAAACACTGGTACTAAGTACCAAAAGAATTATAATAGCAAAAAATAGCAACCAATCAAGATTCCTCCATTTAAGGAAAAAGTTTCTCACCCCGTTAGAAATTAATAATTATTTTCGCTTTCCCCATCAGAATAAAAGTGTAAGAATTTCTAACGGGGCTCATAAATTAACTACAAATTAACTCTATCTACCTCTCTTTCCTCTTGATAATAGCTTTTAAAATTATCCTTGTCTAGCCAGTCTACGACTGGAAATATTTCTACTTTAGTAACCCGAGGCAAATCCTTGAGCCAAGAAACTTCAATCTTTCTATCCTCTAATGATTCAAAATCTGTAGAATTGATTTCATTTACCCCAATTAATCTATCGCTGTCAAACAAAGCAATCTGCCAACGCACTCCCCAAAAATCATACAAAGACAAGTTTTTGGCATTCCAGCTAACCACAGCATTTACGTCTACTGCTTCACTGTTTATAGTAATAGTTCTAGCTGGTACATAAGAAGCGTCTTTTATATCCCAATTTACTTGTGGTATATCATTTTCAAACCTACGCCAGCTTACATCTCCTAAATTTAACTTTAATTCATCTATCGGTCGTGGGTTTGCATAACTCATCTTCAATACCAAGCGATTCTCACCTGGATTGAGAAAACTCTCACGAGTTTCTAGCTCCTGGCCATTAACTACAAATTTATACTTAAAACTAACTGCTGACCAGTCATTGTTTGGATTTTCTACAAAAGCAACCAAATTGTATTTACCGTCCCCTAGAGCTAAAAATTTAGTAGTAGTAGTTAAGATTGGCCGTGGTGTTCTAGACTGATGATATGCTGCCCAATTTATATTAGAGCTAATCTGTGCTGCCATATTATCAAAACTAGGAGTTCTGAGTAAGCTAACAATATTGGTAATTAAAACTATATAGATTATAACTAAAATAAAAACTGCTGAGCCAAAACCAATCTTTATAAATAATTTTTTATGAGTCAAGAAGAAATAAGCCTTTGCTATCTCTCCTTTACTTATTGGTTGATAATCGTTCATAAGCTTTATATGTTTAATATTATACAATAAATTGAATAATTGCGCCAACAATTTGGCAAGATAAAGCAGCCTATGTTATAATAAGCATAATAATTAACTACAATAAAATGTTGGAAACTTCTAAAGATG
>CALDOH010000013.1 GCA_937912185.1 uncultured bacterium
GGTGCCCACGCTGCGCTTCGACTCTAGCTGACGACGAAGTAGAATATCAAGAGCAAGATGCTAAACTCTATTATATAAAATATGGCCCATTTACCATTGCTACTACTCGACCAGAAACCAAGCTAGCTGATACTGGTATAGCTATCCATCCTAGTGACAAGAGGTACAAAAAATATATTGGTCAAACACTGGATATTGATCTAGCTGACCATCAGGTAAAAGTAAAAGTTTTTGCTGACAAAGCAGTAGATCCAAAATTTGGTAGTGGAGCAGTTGGCGTGACTCCAGCTCATAGTGCGGTGGATTTTGAATTTGCTCAGAAGAACGGTCTGCAAGTTATTAAATTGATTGATGAGGGCGGTAAGATATTAGCTAGCGGCGGTAAGTATAAAGGTATGAGTGTACTTAAAGCTCGAGAGGCTTTTGTCAAAGATTTGGAAAAGGCAGGGCAGATTGTAAAAATAGAGGATTACAAAAATAATCTTTCTATTTGCTATCGTTGTGATACGGCCATAGAGCCACTTACTTCAGAGCAGTGGTTTGTCAGGGTAAACAAAAAAATGCCTGGTCGCAATAAGACTTTAAAAGAGTTGGCCACCCAAGCTGTAAAGTCAGGTGAAATAAAAATATTACCAGAGCGCTTTGCCAAAGTATATTATCATTGGATGGACAACCTTCATGATTGGTGTATTTCACGTCAGATTTGGTGGGGACATAGGATTCCGGTTTGGTATAAGAAAAATACAACCGGTATTAAAATCGTACTTTTTAGACATACTCAGTCTGAAGCTAATGCTTTGGGTGTGGGATCAGGGCACAAAGATTATAAATTAACAGATAAGGGCATAGGTCAAGCTCACGAAATAGCTAAGGGAGTAAATCCTGATGACTTTGATGTTATATTTTCTTCTGATTTATCTCGAGCTCAACAAACCGCAAAGATATTATTCCCAGGTAAGAAAATTATTATTGACAAAAGACTCAGAGAGGTTGATTTTGGCGACTTAACTGATAAGCCAGGTGCACTTATTAATAAATATAGAGTCAAAGGATTTCCTAATGGCGAAACATATCAAGAGGTAAGGGATAGGGTTCAATTGTTTATTGATGAAATAGCGACCAAGTATAAAAATAAAAAGATTGCCGTAGTAGCCCATAGTGGTGTATGGAAGGTTTTTGAAATAATTTTTAATGGGGCAGATTTTACGGAAAAGTTTTTGAATATACACGCTGCTTTGGGAGCTAGAGAGTATGATCTAGACAAAAAAGGAGAACAGGTACATGTTGGTTTGGAAAAACCAAAAGGCCTAGGCTGGACTCAAGATGAAGATACACTCGATACTTGGTTTTCTTCAGCTCTTTGGACCTTTTCTACGCTCGGCTGGCCAGATAAGACCAAAGATTTAAAGACCTTTCATCCTACAGCTGTTATGGAAACTGGTTATGATATATTATTTTTCTGGGTAGCGCGGATGATACTAATGACAGAGTATGTTTTGGAAACCAAGCCATTTGAGACAGTGTACCTTCACGGCATGATCCGTGACAAAGATGGCAAGAAGATGTCCAAGTCTCTGGGTAATGGTATTGATCCAATAGAGATGAGTGAAAAATTTGGTACTGATGCATTGCGCCTTTCACTCATTATTGGCTCAGCTCCAGGGGCAGATCTCAAAATATATGAGGATAAGATTGCTGGCTATCGCAACTTTGTAAATAAGCTTTGGAATATCTCTCGCTTTATCTTTACTAGTGTAGCTGAGGTTAAAACCATAAAAACTGAGCCCGAGGCAAAGACTCTGGCTGATAAATGGATTTTGTCCGAGTTCAATAGTTTAATCAAAGAGGTAGATGCGAATCTAGAACAATTTAGATTTTCTTCAGCTGGAGAAAAGCTTTATGAGTTCACCTGGAATAAGTTAGCTGACTGGTATCTAGAGGTTTCTAAGATTGAAAAAAATAAGGATAAGATATTGCTTTATATTTTAGAGCGTTTATTGATTCTTTGGCATCCTTTTACGCCATTTGTCAGTGAGCTACTTTGGCAGCAGTTTGGACAAAAAGAAATGTTGATGATTAAGTCTTGGCCTAAAGCCGGCAAGGTAGATAAAAAGATTTCAGCCAACTTTTCTCAATTACAAAAATTGGTTATTAAAATTAGAAATCTCAAGGCAGAAAATAAAATTCCGCCAAAAGATTTGCCAGATTGTTATTTGGAAAGCAAGATTTTTACTAAAAACGATCTAGGGGTTATTGTCAAATTATCTAGAGTTACTTTGGTAGATTCTTTAC
>CALDOH010000014.1 GCA_937912185.1 uncultured bacterium
AAAGAAGCGGCCGTGGATTTTCATGTTATTGACCACGGTTGTTTTAGTTTCTTTTTATTTGGTTTTTTCTTGGCCCCTAAAGACTATGTGGTGGGGTAATGTTGGTGATGAGTTATTTATCCTGGGATTTATGGGCAAAGTTTTATTGGGGGATCCCTGGCATGATTTTTATTATGCTTGGTTGCCACAATTTTATCCACCTCTTTATTTTTGGGTGACAGGTATATTGTCCAGACCTTTTGCCAGCAACGCGATCGTAGCTGCCAAAGCAGGGACCGCTGGAGTGCTTACTCTCTGGTTTCTCGGCTCTTATCTTTGGCAAAAGTATTTTTGGACTAAAGTAAGTTTGGGTGATAAAAGTAAAGCGATTGAATCTTCAGCTTGGTTTTGGTTTTTGATGCCAGTTTTGTACTTTGTGATGTTGGATTTTGATACTATTATACTCAAGCCTTATGAATCTTTACCAGCCTTATTTAGTATTATCTTAATAGGTTTTATAGCTAGAAGTTTTAATGATAAAAAATGCTCATTGAAACATTATTTGTTCATTGGTATTAGCGGTGGTTTATTATTTTTGATTTATTATTTTTGGTGGATTATGTTGGTTCCGGCTATACTGGTCTTAGCTTTGCTTAGTAGAGATAAATGGCTCAATATCAAAAGGACGGTATGGTTTGGTCTTATTATTTTATTGATATCCTCAGTTTTTATAGTGCCTTTATTTTTATCATATTTTGAATATGGTTTAGAAAACGGTCAGGCCTTGTATTTTATCCCTGAAGATTTTTTTACTTATGTACCTTGGCGAAATTTGTCTTTGCAATCTATTATGTATCTAGCTGGTCTAGGAGGGTTGTTGTTTTTTTCTAAAAAAAGTTTTCCCAAAGCTAGTTTGGTTACTCTCTTGGTGATTTTTGCTTATCAATTGTTCAATTATGTTTATATGCTGTTGGGCCATAGGCCAATACAAGCATCAAAAGGTTTTTGGTTTTTAGGCACAGCTGCTACTGCTATTGGTTTGAGTTATTTGTTGATCTATACTTATAGAAAATATATTTCTAAGTGGCAACCAAAATATTCGTTGGGTGTTGTCCTGTTTGGTTTTGTACTATTGGTATCTAGAATGCCTTTTGTTCATTTTTTGGATGATCCAGTAGTTTTGATGCAGATAGAAAAAGATCTACAAGCTCCACACGATACTATACAGTTGGCTGAGGGGATAAAAAATAATGTACCTGATTATGCAGAAAGGACTTGGCTATCAAGTGGGTCTATGGAGCTAGGTGCTTACCTACCCTTGTCATATTATATTGCTCATAGTATCCATTTTAGCCATCATGCTTCCAATTATTCTCAGAGGATGGCAGAGATAGAGCAATTGAGTGTTGCTAGTAGTCCCGAGGAGTTTATGGCCATTATTGATCAAGGTTATCCTAGGCAGATAAATGCTATGCTCTTATACAACAACAATGAATTGGATCAGGCGGGATATTATCCGCTGTGGTTTTGGCACGACAATTTTCCCAATAGTGGCAAAGATGTAGAAGTTCATTTGCCGCAGAGCTTAATTATTGATAGTGATTGGGATAAAGTGTATAATAAAGACAATTGGATTATATTTATCAAGAAATAAAAAATAAACAAAAAAATTATGGAGGGTCAAATTGAACCGCAAAAATCAAATAATGCACTTGGTATTCTTTTGACGTTTGTTATCACAGCCTTGGTAGTTGGTGGAGCTACTTATTATTGGCAGCAAACAATCATTGATCAAAAGGTAAATCAAGCTATCTCTGAAGTCAGACAAGAAACCAATCAAGAAATTTTGGATTTAAAACAACGTCTAGAGGGTGATTCCTATTATATGCCAGATCCTGGTTTATATAATGCAGGTGCTACGGATGTAGGTCTGGAGGAGATTGACGTGCCTGATGGTTGGCGGGCGTATAAAAATCAAGACATCGGTGTAGCTTTTGCTTATCCAGAAGATAAGGTGGCTGACATTGCTTATGATGGCTATGCATTGAAAATGCAAGAAGAAAATTTACCAGGCTTTCAATTTTATATATATAAAAAGTTTATTGATGAAGGAATTAATTTGGGATCCCAGCATGATCTTGTAACTGAAGTAAAGTTAGGTAATAAAACTTACACTAGGTATGGTAGTAGTAACTCATACGCTAAAAAAAGTTATACTTATTATATAGAGCATGACGGCTACAATTATTTTTTTACATCTTTAAATGGTCCAGAGGATAAGGATTTTGATAAGCTTGTAAGTACAGTAAAATTTATTGACGTATTTCCAGATGAATGGACAGTGTTTAATAAAGATGATTTGTACTCTATTAAGTTTCCAGCTTCATGGAAAGCTGGTGAGTCAGACGAATCAATATCTATATCTTACACCAATGGAGTAAGGCCAATGGCACCAGAGGGTGGTGGTAATATTAGAATTTATAGTACCGACAAAGCACTAGAAGGGTTTATACAAGAATTAAAAGATGCAGAAGTTGCAAGAAACTTTGGCGCCGAAGGAATAGGGCTCACTCGA
>CALDOH010000015.1 GCA_937912185.1 uncultured bacterium
TTGTTGTCTGTCTGGTCCAACTGAAACTATATCTACTTTTGCCTTGGTGTAGTCTTCTATGAAATAAATGATGCTTTTTACTTGCCTTGGTAGGTCTTCATAATTTTCTAACCGACTAATATCTTGTTGCCAACCATCAAACTCTTTGTAGACCGGCTGACAATGATAAAGAATTTCCGAAAAACGAGGAAAGAAATCTATAACGTCTCCTTTTTTTAATTTTTTACCAGCATAAAAAATATTCGGACCCTCATATTTATATTGTACACACAATTTTATTTTAGCAAATTTATCCAAAACATCTACCTTGGTCAAGGTTAAATTATGGCCATTGCACTGAGTAGCGTACTTCAAGGCTACTAGATCCAACCAACCATTACGACGAGTCCGACCAGTGGTAGCGCCATACTCCCCTCCCAATAAACGTACTGCCACTCCCAAATTAAAATCATCACCCGACTTGAGATACTCATCAACTTTATTAGCATACTTTTCTTTTTCTTCTTGTTTGGTCACACCTTGAGCGCAGTACTCTTCACTGGCCTGACCACCAAACTCAGTTGGAAAGGGACCATTACCCACTCTGGTCATATAAAAAGCCTTAGTAATACCAAAGACATGATCAACTTGATTTTCTCGCATACCAGAACCCTTGGCTAAACCAGCAATAGTGCAGTCAGAAGATGTTTGATACTTGGTAGTACCATAATCAATACTCAGTAATGCTCCTTGAGCTCCCTCAAGCAGTATCTTTTTATTTTTATCCAAAGCTTCCTTGGTCAATTCTTCCAAGTCAACCACATAGTCTCTGAGTCTATCAGCAAACTCACCGGTATACTTTTCAACTACCGCCTCTAAATCCAAAATGGTTTCTTTGTTAAAATAAATCCCATCGCTCAAATGTTCATGAGACAAAACTTCTTTTGCCAAGTCTCTGTCCATGACTGCCAAAACTCTTTTCTTGGTATCCAAAAATTTTGTCAGTTTTTCTTTAAAAACTTCTTTATTAAATATATCATTTACAAACAAAGAATGCCGAGCAATAAAATCTGTATACAAAGGACCAATGCCCCGACCAGTGGTACCAATCTTTTGTTTTTGATCACTTATCCTATCAACCAAAATATGATATGGCAACAGTAATGGTGCCTGATGACTAATCTTTAAATTTTTTATCTCAACATTATTTTCAACCAAAACATCTAATTCTTCGATCACGACTCTAGGATCAAAAGCTACTCCTCGACCAATGACGTTTATTTTGCCATTTTCATCATGCAAAATACCAGAGGGAAGTAAATGAAAAATAAATTCCTTTCCGCTTACAACAATAGTGTGTCCAGCATTGGCACCACCAGTACCACGGATAATAATATCGGCCCAATTAGACAGCAAATCAACCAATTTACCCTTACCCGTGTCCCCCCACTGATTACAGACAACAGCCGTGCATTGCTTACCTTGTAAAAGTTTATCCAATAAATCTTGTCTCATGACTTTATGATTAATAATAAATACTATTTTAGTATAGCAAAGAATCAAAACTCTACAAATAAAAAAACCGACCTAAATAAGATCAGAGAGCAATGCCAGAGCACCTAAAACAAAAAGGCGTCTTTATCGTCTATAAAACAGATATAACGCCTTTTTGCAAGTCATCCTCTGACATAGTTTGTGTCTGGTTACTAATCGACGACTTATGCAGCTCCAACCTTTAATATATGTTTCCCCTGCTTTCACAGGTGGGTGCTCGCAAATCAGAGACCAAGGTCTTGATCAATATAGAGCTCCCTATATAACATTGTTGTAGAGTTACATAATATAAAAGTAATGAGCTACATGTTTAGTATATCACCACTTTAGAACGCCTGGCAAATCCAATACAAAAAGGAGCTAGTCTTAGCTCCTTTAGTTTTTTTGATAAAATTTTACTTAATCAGTGAAACGTTTGTAGTCAAAGATGACTTCTCTATCACCAAACCAATGCTTGATTTCATGCTCAGCTTCTTCTGGAGTTTCTGAAGCATGAACTAGGTTCATAACAGCTCGTTTTTCACTATTGGCTACTGCTGGAGAATCAGCTGAAAAGTCACCACGAATAGTTCCCATGTCAGCTAAACTAGGTAGGGTAACACCACAAATCTTTCTGACCATATCAACTGAATGAATACCTTCAATTACCATTCTAACTAATGGAGCTGAGGTCATATAGTCTACCAACCAAGTACGGACCATCTTGCCAATCTCCAAATCATTGTCAGTACCCAAGGCTTCTTTGGCATCAACACCGTACTTTTCATAAGTGCCCAATGTCTTTTGGCCAAGACGAGCGATCCAAGTTTCATCCTTTGGATAATGATCGTCAATCTGCTGAGTGGTAGGCATAAACATTTCAAGTGCTATTACCTTAAGGTCGCGCTGTTCAAAGCGTCTGATAATTTCACCAATCAAACCCTTCCTAACTCCGTCAGGCTTGACCATGACGTAAGTTCTTTCTTTCTTAAAATCCATATTGTTTTAAATATTATTTTAGTTAAATTCACCCCTGCTAGGCCTAGCATAGGGTGATTTTAATTTGTTGTCAATAATTTTTTATTTACCGAGCTTTTGCAATTCTACTTTAACAGCTTCTACTACCTCAGCTGGAGTAATATTGGCTTTTACTAAATAACCAACTGCCCCCATCTGCCTACCGCGTTCGATATCTTCATCTTGACCAAGATTGGTAAGCATCATAACTGGAATATCCTTAGTAGACTCTTCTTCTTTGAGAGATTTTAGTACCGAAAAACCATCTATCTTTGGCATGATGATATCAAGTAAGATAAAGTTTGGCTGAGTGCTCTTGGCCATTTCCAATCCTTGAGCACCATCTAATGCCTTGATCAAGTCAAAACCTTCATTTTTAAACTTAACCTCATACATATTGGCCAGCATTTCTTCATCTTCGACAAGTAAAATTTTGATTTTATTATCCACCATATTTGTCTAATATTAATGTTTTTAATGCCTTTATTATACGTCAGCTAATACTAAAAATCAACCCCGCAAAAAGGTTAAGGTATGGTATCAAATAAAACCTGCCTACCATCGCTAATTACCTTAAAAGTACCCTTATTTTGAGTATCTTCTATGCTACAACCAATCTGTTTAAATCGCTCTATTGCCTCTGGATGTGGGTGACTGAACTTATTGTCTATTCCAGACTGTATAACGCACACCCGAGGCTCTACAGCGGCCAAGAAGGCCTCTCCTGAGGAATATTTACTGCCATGGTGACCTACTTTTAATACTTCACTTCTCAAATCAAAACCTAGGCTTAATAATTTTTCCTCTCCTGCTATAGGTAGATCTCCCATAAACAAAAAATCTGTCTCTTTATAGCTCAAACGTAAAACCAGAGAATTGTCATTGAAATCCTCATGGCTATCATCAGCCAGAAGTACCTGCCAAGACAGATCACTATCAATCACAAACCTCTCCCCTACTTTTACAATTTTTGGATTCAAATTATAGTCAGATAAAGCTTCTTGCCAGATCAAATACAATAGATCATTTGGCTCGTGCGCTGTTACTAAAACATTCTTTACTTTGTATTTTTTCAAAAGTTCAGGAAAACCCATATAATGATCCGCATGATAATGACTAATTACCAAATAATCGATTGTCCGATCCCACCAAGGCAAAGCCTGCCCCAATTCATAAAGCAAAAGATTGTCTGGGCCACCATCAATTACAATATTTTGCCCCTGAGGTGTTTTGATCAAAATAGCATCACCCTGACCAACATCCAAAAAATATACTTCTAGATTTTCTGATTTAGTATTTAGACTATAAATCAAAGCTCCGGTACTTAAGATAATTAATAAAAAAATAACTTTAATTTTATTCATAAATTTATCTCCCATGTCATTCTGGAAGGAGTGAAACGACTGATAGAATCTACCAAAGATAATTAGTGTAGACTCTATCCGCTATCGCTACGCTCCAGCGTCCAGAGTGACTATATTAATCTATAAATCGTCATACAAATCACACCATTTTGGATTAAATTTCTCTACTAACTTAACTTTTTTAATTCTTAATAAATTCTTTATGTATTTTTCTCTACAAATAGCCTCGTAAATATCCTCCAAGATTTCATAGTAGACCAATTTATTTACTTTGTATCTTGCTGTAAATGACTTTTTGTTAAAACTTTCTTTATGTTCATAAACTCTACGAATTAAATTATTAGTAACGCCAACATACAAGGTGCCGTTTTTATAACTAGCTAAAATATAAACATAATATTCTTTATTCATACTCTTGTCCCCCACTGTCATCCTCGCGAAAGCGGGGATCTAAAATATCAAACAGATTCCGGATCAAGCCCGGAATGACAAATGTTTTATTCATACTCTTGTGGTTTTAAGATATAAGTAAGTAAAAACATAAATCCCAAACTTAAAAATAAATAAAGCAAAGAAAAATCCTCTATCTGTAAATAAGCATAAGGAATCTTAGAAAAATATTGCGCTATTATAATTATTGTTTTAAGTACTAGAAATAAAGGCCAAGCAAATATTTGAGCTAGTGGTGCCCAAAAACCAAACAGAGATAGGGCAAAGCTAAGTATCAACACCAGAGGTAGTAATGGTAAAATAAAAAAATTGACCAGGGGAGCAATCAAAGAAAAAATTCCAAAATGATAGATTATCAAGGGCCAAGTAAAGACTTGAGCTGCTAGTGTAACTGAAAAAACTTCTCTGATTTTAAATTTCTCAGGAATAAAGACTAAAACTTTATTGAAAAATCTTACATAAAACAATAATCCTAGTACTGCCAAAAAAGATAGCTGAAAGCCAATATCATAAAGTAAGACATAGGGATTTAAC
>CALDOH010000016.1 GCA_937912185.1 uncultured bacterium
ATGTGGGGAAATATCATTATATAATATAATTTTATATTTCTCACTCCGCTAATCCCGTGAATTTCTAACGGGATTCATATTTTATTTAAAAAAGTAATTAAACCACCTAATAGGATTTGGAGTATTGTCTTGGTCTAAAAAATCTATACTAAGCTCTGGTTCTCCAGTAATGTTTACCTGTTTTTCTCCAGGCTTACTGAGATTTAATTTCAAACGAGCCTGCTTTTCTATGTACTCATCTGTATTTAAATAACTTATAAGTTTTTCCATTTCAGATGTTTTACCTTCAACATTGGCTAGCTGCTGTTCCAATTTCTCTATTTCTTGGTTGATTTCATGGCGAAGCATAAGCTCTCTAGTGACTTTAACAAAAGACAATATCAATAATAACACCAGAAACAAAGTGAAGATGTTGGAATCAAAAATTTTACGTTGCCACTGTTTGGACTGTTTAGGTTTTCTTTTCATTAGACACCGTTATGTTGTCATAATTATACCATAAAGGATTTTTTTCTCCAAAAAAATTTTGCCATGAAAGGCAAAAAGTATTATAATATAAATAGAAAATAAAATATGTCTATAAACAAAATAAAAACCAAAAGATTACTCTGGATCCATATCAATCAACCCACTAAAGAAGATATAGAATTCTTACGCAAAGAATATGATTTTCATCCTTTAGACTTGGAGGATTGTTTAACAAAAATACAACGACCACAAATTAGTGAATATGCTCACTATATCTTTTTTATTCTTACCTTCCCAGTCTACAACAGAAAAAATAGAGAAATATACTCTAGTGAAGTTGACTTCTTTCTAAGTTCAAAATATCTCATTACTATTGGTGATGCAAAAATATCTACCTTGGATAACTTCTTTGATGAAGTTCAAAATAATGAATATAGTAAAGAAAAATATCTAATGGCTAGTCATCCTATATTTTTACTTTATGAAGTTATGCATAGGCTACAAAATTATACCTTCCCTATGCTAGATCACATTAGTCAAGATATAGAGGATATTGATAAAAGAATTTTTAAGGGAGAAGAAAGAAAATTGGTCAGAGAAATCCTCCATGTCAAAAGAAATATTGTAGATTTCCGACGTATCATGCAAGCTCATAAAAATGTCATCAAAAAATTGATGAGTACGCATACCAAATTCTTCATGCACAATAAGACAAATGTTTATTTTAGCAATATTCTTGATAGAACTAAAGATATTTGGGATATATTAGAAACGCAAAAAGAAAACATAAATGCCTTCCAAGAAACAAATGAATCATTAATCTCCTACAGGCTAAATGATATCATGAAGACCTTAACTATCATTTCGGTCATTATGATTCCCGCCAATCTAATTGCTTCTATCTTTGGTATGAATGCTAAGGCCATGCCTTTCATTGGTAAGCCTTACGATTTTTCTGCTATTATGCTGATTATATTTATAATGATACTTACTTTTGTTATTTATTTCCGTCGTAAAAAATGGCTCTAGTTGTCAAAAACTTGATTTTCTGTTAAAACATAGATACCCCCGTGATATATTTTGGGGGTTTTTAAATCAAGCAAATGAACCCCGTTAGAAATTCTTACACTTAGTTTCTACGGGGAAAGCGAAAATAATTATTAATTTCTAACGGGGTGAAAACTTTCTGGCAAAAAATTAAAAAACCTATGATTACCACCACACCGATGGCCGGTATTACTGATTCTGCTTGGCGCCAAATCTGTAAACTATGGGGTGCTGATGTAGTACACACTGAATTCGTATCTGCTGATGCTTTATACTACGAAAGTGAAAAAACTCTTAAGATGATTCAGTATGAACCAATGGAACAACCAGTGGTAGTTCAATTGTTTGGTAAACGTCCAGAAATGTACGCCAAAGCAGCAAAAATGATTGAAGTTAGTGGAGCAGCTGGTATTGATATCAACTTTGGCTGTCCAGCCAAAAAAGTAGCTGGTCACGGTGGCGGTATTTGTATGCTTCGAGATATGGATACTGTTAAAAAAATTATTTTTGAAGTGACCAACGCAGTCAAAATCCCTGTATCAGTCAAAACTAGAATTGGATTAAATAAGGTCCAGGGTAATCCAGACAAAGGCCAAATAACCGTTTTTGACTTTATCGAAGCTATTAAAGAATTCAAGATTGCCGCTATGATAGTTCATGGCCGTAGTTATGAACTGCCTTTCACTGGTCCAGTCAATCTTACTGCTCTTAAAGAGGCCGGTGAAAAATTCAAGGAATATTTTCCCAATAGCCCTTATCTTATAAATGGATCATTCCAAACCGTACAATCAGTAATAGATGACATTAAATATACCAAGGCTGATGGTGTGGCCTTGTCACGAGCTTTGTATGGACGTCCTTGGTTGTTCAAACAAATAAAAGATTATATAGAAACTGGCAAATATCAAGAAGTTGATTGGGAAGTTATCAAAGATACAATTATAAAACACGCTCACTTACTATGGGCTAGCAAAGGTGAAAAAGGTTTTAGAGAAATGAGAAAACATCTATTATTTTATGTAAAAGGACGCCCAGATGCCGTCAAACTAAGGCAACAATTGGTAGCTGTAGATAACCCTAAAGATGTTGAAAAAATCATGAAAAATATCTAACTTTTTATACATAAAAGTACTCAAAAAAGACCCCTATTTTTAGGGGTTTTTAAGTACCTGCACTGAGCTTGTCTAAGTATTGACAAAATAATAGTTATATGCTATACTAATATATTATTTGATAAAGATACCGTAATTGTGCCTAGATACTATTGACAGTATTTATAAATAATGATATAATAATATATTACTTAAACGTACCTTACAACTTGCTCTACAACGGATTGTCTGTTACTAGAAGGGGAAAACCCTTCATCGCTATAAATAAAATCAGCTTAGTGAGACATCGGGCCGAGCATCCTGCTCTCCCCGATACCATCTTGAGGTCCGATGAACGGACTTCATACTCAAGGGCTGAACAAGCCCAGACCAACCGGAGGAAAATCCATGAACCGCAATCTGACCACCATCCTGACCGTTCTCGTTCTGATCCTGACCACCAGTTTCGCTTTCGCCGGCGTGTCCGTCACGGACATCAAGGGCAGCTCCATCACCAAGGAGCAGAAGCTCGAGCTGTACCAGCTGATCAAGGACGGCCAGTCCGCCGACGCCGAATCGAAGTTCGAGATCTACCTGGCTGACGCCGAGCTGGCCACCGTGGCCGCCGAAGTCCAGGTCGAACTGGAAAAGGAATGGACCGCCCAGGTCCGCCCCGATTCCATGACCTACGACAAGTGCGTCGACCAGTGGTGTGACAGCACCGACAAGGCGATCTTCCTGGCCAAGCGCTGGAATTTCGACGAGCTGGACTCGACTCTCGGTCTCGACGCCATGAAGGTCATCCTGCACAACGGCATCGACGCCAAGGCCAATGAGCGTCAGCTCGCCCGTGTCGCTTCTCTCGAAGCTCAGCTGAAGGCCCGCAAGGCCAAGGACGCCGAGCAGGACGAAGCGATCGCCGGACTGACCACCCAGGTCAACAGCAACACTGGAAGGCTCGACATCGTCGAGCAGCGTCTGACGGACAACGAGTTCGACATGGCGGCGGCACTTCGCGAGCTGGCCAAGCAGGCCAAGGTCAAGGATGACAAGGCTCGCGAAACGCTTCGCAACCTGGCTGACGACATCGTCGACACCACCCCCAAGAGCAAGTAACCCGAAACGTCCCTTAGGGGACAAAACGGCCGGTACCTCCCGAGGTGCCGGCCTATTTATTTTATCAAAAAAAACCTCCATACTTAGGAGGTCTTTTATTTTATGCTTTTAAATCTATTATTCGTTTATCTATAGCAGCTATGACTCGCTGATAATCACTAGTCTGCCCAACGAGATCTTTGTCTGATGAAATGACCTTCATCATATTTTCAGCAGATTTTCTCAAACCATCAAGAGCATCCATATTATCCATTGTTGCTATGCGCTCTATGGTCAAAGGACTATCTAGTTGTTCTCCAGCTGATAAGACTTGTAAAATAGAATTCATAGAATTTAATTCAACTAATTTAGCATCTACCAAATGATGTACATATTGGAATCCTCTTAGGGTATGCTCCTGGGCAGGATTATTTTCTGCTACAGAAATTAATGAATTTATCCTATTACCTAAATTGATGATGGCTTTTTGATCATCCATACTATCTATTTTTTCAAGCAACTTTTCAAGTGTCAACCCATCTACTTCAAGACCCTTACCTAGTACAGCCAAAGCAGCATCTAAGTCTTCTGGACTAGCTTCTACGGCAATAGGTGCCTCAGTAGCACTACTAGGAAGATCCTCTACCCTAGCTTGTGGCTCGGCTGCAGCTTTATCAGCGGCTTCTTCAAATAAATCTCTAGGTTCTCCTGAATGAGGGTCGCCTTTTACTATAGGTGGCTTTTGAGGCTCAACTGCTGCTTTAGACTGTTCTGTAGTATCGACTGCTACTGGTGTTTCTTTTTCATCAGGAGCTACTGAAGCAGGTTGTGGATCTTCTACCTTAACTGGTTCTACTGGCACTACTTCTGGAGTAGCTGGCTCAACATCCCCTTTTTGTGGCATTCCTAGGTCTTTATCTGGACCCGTGTCTGGACCAACTGCTTTGACTGGTTTAAAATCAGCTGGATCCTTTTCTACCTTAGTACCACCAACTTCTCTAAATGCAGGTTTAGAATCTTCAGAAGTTTTGACTGATGGCTCTGGAGTAGAATCAGAAGTAGGTGGTTTCGCTTCCACCTCAGCTGGCCCCTCACCGGGATGAGATGCCAATTCACTAGTTTTGTTGTTACCAAAATAATCTTCCATAGCATGACCATCAAGCTGATCTTGAACTACATAAGAGCCACTAGCATCAACTGAACCATTGGATAGATAATAATGATCTGATCTAAATGGCCAAGTACCTTCGTGATACTTATAGGCTAAATAATATTCTCCCTTAATTTCAATTGGGTGCCATTCTTCAGCATGGACATCATTGAGGGAATCATAGCTAGTTTTTACACTACTATCAAAACTACTACGTAAATTATCTAAGGCTTGAGTACCGCCACTAACATCAAGTGCACCTCCCAAAGTTTTATCCAAATTGCCACCATCTCTTAAAGTAGCCAAAAATATATTTGCTTTGTTCGCTGAAAATCCAGCTGTCTTTAAGTGGTCGCTGAGGTACGCCTCTATCTGGGCCGAGTCATTGGACTCCATTACATGTTGCAACAAGGCGGTTGCTTGAGCAGGATCGCCTTGAGCTATTTGATACATACCAGACTCGTATTGACCTCCGCCATTGCCAACATATTGTTCAAATCTTTGGCCAGCTGCAGCAACATCAAGTTCTGATTGAGTAAAGGCAATATTTTTTTCTTGAAAAAATGCTTTCATATCCTCTACCGTCATCTCGGTAGAGCTACCATCTGGCATCATAATATTTGGTCTTCCATCTCTATCCCAATCATAGACCTTGTATACATCTTCTCCAGATTTTATTTCCCAATATTGATCGCCAGTACGAGGGTCTGTAATCTGAGCGTGTTCTACGTCGCCCTCAAACTTGGTACCATCAAAAAATTTATCTACATTAGTATCTGATAAATGACTGGCTTCGATACCAGAAGATTCTTCTAATCTTAAATGCCAAGTACCACCTGGATCTTTGTCCATATGAACCATATCTCCATCATGAACCAGGTCAGTCAAATTACCACCCTGGGATTCATTAAGCTCAGCTACAGCATTAGCTGTTTGAGTCTCAGCCCATTTGTCTAATCCCGCTGGATCACCTTTATAACCCAAGGCTTCGGCATTTTTTATAAATATAGCTTTAGCAGAACGCCAAATAGAATCAGATCCTTTAGAAAGTTCTGCTGAATCAATCTTGTCACTAAAGCTAGTCGGCTCTGCCTCGCCCGTGGGGCTATGGCCGAGGGGAGGTGTTTCTGGAACAGCTGGAGCTGTGGTATCTGCCTGATGATTAACATTTTCTGGTTGAATGGCTTCTGGATCAGCCTCAACACCCATTCGACCAGTTTTCCAAGGATCGGTCTCGCCCTTCCAAGCAGAACTACCATCATAATCTTGATTTGGTGTTTCCCCCGCTGGAACCGCAGCTTCCGTTGTACTAGTGACTGGCACTGGTTCAGGGGCTCTTTGAGTATCAATACCAACTTTTTCCTTAACATCATCTATGATATCCCCTGCTTCACCTACAAAACCCTCTATATCATCTTTGATGCCTAGATCTTCAGCAACATCCCCAAGACCATCTAAAGCTTTCTTGCTCAAATCAGCACCAAAGTATCCAGCTGCTGCACCCGCAATAGTACCACCAATAGTGGCAACCAATCTTCTACGTTTAGTAGCTTTTTCTATTCTAGCTACATCTACCTGAACTTGTGCATCTATAGCCTGAGCGTTTTTCTCCAAAGTAGCTAGCATAGATTCGATAGTATTTTGATTGGCTAGTTCTACTCTTTGAAAATTATCAATAAAATTTTCTGCCCGAGACTTAAGTAGTGGATTGTTGTTTAAAATACCAGTCTCCAAACGAGCTTGGACTATCCTTCGGCTAGATCTAAGTCTATCTAAGTCCTCGGCTGGGAAAGAAAGATCTTGAATTAAAGTCTCAGCCTGGGTTATCATCTCATCAATCTCTTTAAAGGCCTTACCTTCACTTTTTCTCTCTAGCTCC
>CALDOH010000017.1 GCA_937912185.1 uncultured bacterium
CCAATCTTCATGAAAATGTCCGTAGATTTCACCATCTGTGGCCGAGATAATAGTTTGATCCTTAAACTTCTTTTTTAGTTTTAAATAAATTACCTCCGCTGGATAAGATTTAGAAACACTTCTATCTCTAAAAACAACCTTCAGTCCTATATTCTTTATTTTATAGAAAGTATTTTCTTCCACCTTGACCAAACTATTGATACTATCCAAAATAATCCAACCAAAGCCCAGCTTCTTCACCACCTTGGCCACCTTATCACTATAGGCCATTTCTGGTAAATAAAACCCTTTTATTTTTTTGTTGTCAAAATACTTGACCAAGACCTCTTGATTGAGTTCTATTTGTCTTTTTATTTCCCGATCATTTAGTAGTGGCAACAAAGCATGATACTTGGCTGAGCTAGTTAATTCCACTTGACCACGCTTGACTATCTTCTGTAGTTTTTTGATTAAATCTGGCCTGACCAAATCTAGCTGCTCTATCAAATTACCAGTTACATTGAGAGTACAACGAAATTGTCGATATCTCTCCAACAACCTAAATAAGTATTCATAGCTCTCACTAGCAACTTGTTCTAGCACACCCTGTTGTTGCCAGGGTGGCTGATAAATGTGAATAAAATTTACCCAGGTTATTTTATTTTTCATCCCATTAGAAATTTATTTTGTTATTCTACCGTGTACTCCCGTGAATTTCTAACGGGATTCATCTTGCTTTTTAAACTTGATAGCTTCTTTATAAAGTTCAATATATTTTTGAGCTGGCACATCCCAAGAAAAAGATGGCTTCATACCCCGGCAAACCAAATCGCGCCAAACTTTGCTATATTTATAAGTTTCCAGAGCTCGAGTTATGGCTACCAATAATTCCTGTGAATTATAATTTTTAAACTTAAAACCATTACCTTCGTTGTCTGGCTCAAAGTTTATCACTGTATCATTAAGGCCGCCTGTACTTCTGACAATCGGCACACAACCATAACGAAAAGCCTTCATTTGATTGATCCCACATGGCTCATAATGGGAAGGAAGCAGTATCATATCAGAACCAGCGTATATTTGATTTTCATACTTAAGTAGTTTTTCGTGTGAAGGTATAACCGCTAATTTGTGAGGAAACTTTTTGGCAACTTTTTTGAGCTCACCAAGAAATCTTTTATCCCCAGCGCCAGCAATAATAATTTGTAAATCAAAATACATCAAACGATTGATAATCTCTAAAATTAGCTCAAAACCTTTTTGAAAAGTTACCCGAGAAGTAGTACACAAAATTGGAACATTTTCGTCTATTTCAAGCTTAAATAATTTTTGAACATATTTTTTGTTGAGTTTTTTGCGTTGAATTTTCTTGTGATCATAATTCTTATAAATGGTCTTATCGTTTTTTGGATTAAGCTCCTTATAATCAATACCATTTACTACACCAAATAATTTGTGTTGACGATTAATCAAGATACGGTGCAAATCTTGACCAAAGGTAGGTTTAAGAATCTCCTCAGCATAAGTTTCAGATACAGTATTAATCGCATCAGCATTTAAAATGGCTCGCTTGGCAAAATTGATATATTCAATATTAGGATCACTAAAAAGCGGCAAGGCCTTTTTACCATTATCTTTATGCTTTAAGGGGATCTCCCACCAATTAGAGCCAAGCTGAAATACTAGATTATGAATAGTAAAGACAGTGGCTGCGTTAGCCAAAGTCTTGCTACTCTTGAATCTGGTTTTCTTCAATTGAGGAATCAAACCACTAGGCCAATCATGACAATGTATAATATCTGCCTTAAATTTTAAAAGTGATATAAGCTTTAAAGTGGCTATATCAAATAAATAAAAACGAGCATTTTCATGAGTAGAACCATAGAGCTCTTTGCGACGAGAAAAATATTTGTCGTTTCTGACAAAATAAACTTTTAGGCCTGGCAAAAGTTCGGCTCGATAATAACTAACTTGCAGTTCTGTTTCTTTATCGATCCTGAGCTTTACATCAGTATAAATTCTTTCTAGCTTATGCTTCTTGCGATCAATTGCTCTTTTATAAAAAGGAGTAACTACTATCACGTCGTGCCCTAGACGATGCAAAGATTTGGGCAAAGAACGAGAAACATCTCCCAAGCCACCAGTTTTGGAATATGGATCAATCTCCGGGGTAACTGATACTATTTTATATTTCTTCACCCCGTTAGAAATTATTTTTTGTTTCTCTTTGCTCATATTGTAAAATCAATATTTATAACCTACTAGTATCTACCTCACTCTTGCTAGAGTAAATTTCTAACGGGATTCATACTAGTCTTTTATTAAAAAATGAAGCGGTGATGGCTACAGCCAAAGCATCAGCGGCATCGTCGGGCTTAGGTACAGCCTTTAGCGCCAATAATGTTTTTACCATCAGCCCAACCTGTCGTTTGCTAGCACTACCACTAGCACAGACTCCTTGTTTTACCTGTAGCGGTGTAAATTCCAATGGTTGTATCTTGTGTTTAATAATGGCCAGCAATATTACCCCCCGGGCGTGCCCCACATCAAGGGCGGTTTTTGCATTTTTGGCAAAATAGAGTTTCTCTACTGCTACTACGTCTGGTTTATATTTTTTGATCAAATTGTCGACTTGCTCATAAATCTGCTCCAAGCGTTTACAAAAATCAAGTGTCTTCTTGGTCTGAATACTACCAGTGTCAATAAATCTTATTTTATTGTTGGTTTTTTCTATAAGGCCGAAACCAGTATCAGCTATACCAGGATCCAAACCTAAGATAATTATACTTTGATTAACCATTAAATATCGGTGTTAGTATAAATATTATTGATATCGTCATCATCGTCCAAAGCATCTAAAAGATTTATCAGCTTGTCTGGTTCCTTGGGGGACATCTTATCCCTGGCTAAATAAATCATTTCTGAGCTCTTTATCTCAAAACCAGCCGCCTGAATACTATCTTTAGTTTTTTGTAAATCTTCTATACTGGTAATAACTCTTACTTCTTCTTCGTCGCTGACAATATCTTCGGCGCCAGCCTCAATTAAACGCATTTCCTCCTCATCATTTAAGCTAAGCTTATCTAAAATAATTTCTCCTTTAGGGTCAAACATCCACATTACACTACCACTACTTCCCAAACTACCATTATGTTTACTCAGAGCATGTTTGAGATTGGAAACACTACGATTTTTGTTGTCAGTCAAGACTTCTATAATCAAAGCTGCACCCTCTGGACCATAGGCCTCATATATAATACTTTCTATTTGACTCTCGTCTCCTTGTCCACTACCTCGATTGACGGCCCGCTCTATATTTTCTCTAGGCATAGAAAGTGCCTTGGCTTTATCAATGGCCATTCTCAATTTAAAATTAGCCTCTGGATCGGCGCCATCTCGAGCTGCTACAGAAATATTTTTGGATAATTTGGTAAACAAATTACTACGCTTAGCATCTTTAGCCTCTTTGGCTCTTTTGGTTGTAGCCCATTTACTGTGTCCGCTCATACATCGTAAATCAACAAATAAAAATAGATAATACTCTCA
>CALDOH010000018.1 GCA_937912185.1 uncultured bacterium
AAGAAATTATATCTAATTATTTATTAATTTAATAAAAAAGTATACAAGAATTCCCCCCTTGATGTCAATAGCACATATGCTCTCACCTCAAACTTACTACAATTTAGAAGATTGTCAAGAATCCTATAAGTAGAATCAAGCCTAAAGTAGACATGATTGTATGAGGTTTTTGTTTTTTGAACTCTATAAATATATTGAGTAGCAAAGCAATTATAGCTAATGCTAGCAAAATTTTAAAATAAACAGAGCTTATACTAAACAAAGGTTTAATATACTCTGATGGGTTGTCTTTAACGAATAAATATTGTTTTAAAGCCGAATTCTTGACCGGAGTGATGTCTCGCCAGTTAATATCCTCAGTTAGAACATTTCCAGCCTGATCTTTAGCAATCAAGGTAGGTAAAACAATTGGATTGAATAATTCTTGATAACTAACATCATCGATGATCAAACTGCCGGTCCATTTACCCTCTTCACTATAATCAGGGCTCAAGGCAATAGAGTAGTTATTAAAAGCGATTTGGGCCTCACTAGTGTCATCACTTAAATAAGCTACGGCTTTCATCACAATATCATCCTGACCAATTGGCTGGTTTACCAAAATATAAGTTTTGTCATTAACCAAGACTGGCACAGACTTATCCACAGCCAGATAGTAAGTAGAAGACTGGGCTGTTTCATCACCACGGTAAGAAACAATATTCATAGCATAACTACCTTCATCGAGGGTAACGATAAAAGTAGCAAAGCCAGTATCAGTCTCTTTGCTAAGAAGTAACTCATCGTCAGCAAAAATACTGATTCTTTCAGCGTTCATAGCTGAGACTTCTAAATTTATAATGCTTTCTTTGCTAATATACCTATCACTAGGACTAAGTAAGGTTGGAGTTACCAGTGGTTCAAATGATTCCTGTTCACCTAAAACTTCAGTTGGTTCTGGTTCAGGAATAGGCTCTGGAATAGGCTCTGGAGCTGGAATTGGAGTTGGTTCTGGTTCAGGAATAGGCTCTGGAATAGGCTCTGGAGCTGGAATTGGAGTTGGTTCTGGTTCAGGAATAGGCTCTGGAATAGGCTCTGGAGCTGGAATTACGGCCGCTATTACCTTTGGTTGACCAAAATACTGAGCCACCAAGGTGGTTTCATAGCCTTTATAGGTGCCATTTACTGCCCCTACGCCTATTTCGGTAAATTCAGGGTCAATTATATTAGCATAATGGGTTGGAGACTTTTTCCAAGCATTAAATACACTTTCAGCGCTTGAAAAACCAACTGCTAGATTTTCCCCAGCCACCTTAAAGGCATAGCCAGATTCGAGCAACCAGGTCTTTAAACTCTTATTATCCGGCCCAATATGAGCAAAATATTCGTTTATCACCATGTCCTGGGCTTTATTGAGCGCAGCGCTCTGCAAAGCAGGACTCTGTTGTAAAATTCCAAGATTTAAACTCTGCCTTAAAGTATTAGTAAGTTGAACAATTTTTTGACTTTGTTCATACAAAATATCCGGAGATAGCCAAGCTTGAATTGGAAATGACAACAAAAAGCCCACCATTACTACTTTGATGGCAATGGCAGACAAGGCGTGAAAAGCTAGTCTATGTGGATGTAGAGCTTTTGGTCGATAGTTATTTCTGGCACTAGGAATAAACATATCTGCCAAAATACCTCCTCCTTTTGGATTTCGACCAAGCATAATTTCGATACCGTCTTCGATACCGTCATCATCTGTGTCACGATCATTTGGGTCTGTCTTGTAGACATTTACTTCCTGATAATCTCCCAGACCATCATAGTCAGAGTCTGGATTATTAGGGTCAGTGCCTAGCTTTTTTTCTTCGTCATCAGTCAGACCATCAGCGTCGGCATCTAATATTTCTTTGTCCTTATTTTCGTCAGACATATATAGATATTAAATAATGTATAATTAAAGCATATATCCTACATTTTGTCAATGTTAGGACAAAGTCCCCTATTCTTAGTTATTAATTATACCACAAATTTTAAGTAATAAAAAAGATTCGTAGTTATAAGACGAGCTTGGTAATAAGCTTCTAGCCAGTAGGTTTGTAGATGAAAAGACCATTAGAATAAACACTTGGTATAAAGAATATAAGCTATAGTAAACCACTTGACAAAAATAAGTATATATGATATATTAGCTCATTAAAAACATAATCTAAGTAGCCCCCTGCCTATATATTTTATGAAAAAAACGAATAGAAAACCATAAAAATACCCTTATAGAGAGATATTAAAAAAGACGTCTTGCCCATATTTTATATTTTTTATAAGGGTATTTTACCTGAAAGATCCTTGAAAACTGAATATTACATAATACTAAGATAGAAGGTTTAAACAAAAGGGTTTAAACATAAAATCAAGCAGAGGTTTGAGAAAACTTCAGAATAGGAGGTCTGAAAAACCAATCGAAGGATCGATGGTTCTAATCTCAAGTTCGCAAGTCACTTCAATCCCTTTACCGCAGGAGGTCCAAGTATGGATCCCACTATCGAAATCACCGGAAAGGTCATCGGCTTTTTCGGCACGATTGTCGGGTTTACCGGCTTCATCATCATCCTCAAGATCATCTTGGGCGATTACCTCAAGGTCGGTTTCACTCGGGCAGCCATCTGGATGTTCGAGGCGGGCGACGACCGGGCCAAGGAGCTCTACTGGCGCTACCTGGTCAACAAGAGGGAAGTCCTCGAGGAGATCTACCAGCAACTGCACACTCGCTTTGGCGAGGGTGCGGGAGATCAACCGCAGTAGTTCCAGCCGAAGTGGTTTGAGCCTAACAGCTTGAACCAAGTCAAGAAGTTTCAATCTTAGGAGGCAATCCGATGAGTATCGATTCTATCCTCGACAAGGCCCAACGGACCAAATGGACCCCCGGCCGAGTGATCATCCTGGCGATGTGCGTCGTCATGGTGTTCATCGTTGCAATCAACGGTACCAAGCTGGTCGGCCGCAACGGATCGGGCATCTACCTGGTCCAGCAGGCCTACTACACCGGCAAGCTGAGCTGCAAGTTCAGCCCCGGCATCTACGCCAAGAAACTGGCGCTGGTCGAACCCTACAACGTGGCTTCGAGCTACAAATATTCGGACAAGGAAGCCGACAGGAAAACCGCGATTGCCCCGCCGATCGAAGTTCGCTTCAACGACGGTGGTAAGGCCAAGGTCTACGGCGACGTTCGCTTCGTCCTGCCGGCCAACGATGTGGACATGGCTCACATCCACACCATCTTCGACAGCCATGAAGGGCTCATGCAGGAGTGCTACTCCCAGATCACCAAGGAAGCAGTCGTGATGACCGCCGCCCTGATGAGCTCGGAAGAAAGCTACGCCAGCAAGCGTAGCCAGTTTTCCGACTGGGTATCGGACCAGATCCAGAACGGCATCTACCTGACCGAAGGTCGATGGGTCCAGGAGGGCATGAATGACAATGGCACGCCGAACATGAAGTTCCGTGTCGAAATCGCCAAGGACCCGACCACCGGAGAATTCCTCCGCAAAGAAAAGGTGGTCTCAACCTTCAACATTCGTGTGGCACAGTGTGTCATCAACGACATCGTCTATCTGGACGGCCTCGACGAATTGATCGGCGCCAAGCGCGAATTCCTGACTTCGATCATCGCCGCCAATTCGGGAGCTGAAAAGGCCGAGCAGGACATGCTCACCGCCGAAGCTACCGGACGGAAGGAAGTCGAAGTCACGCGTTACGCCGCCAAGGAGCTAGCGGAAAAGAAGACTGCTGAGGCCAAGAACCAGAAGAAACAGGCTCTGATCGGTGCCGAAAAACGGCTGGCTGTCGCTGAAGACAACTACTATGCCGCTTTGGACCAGAAAGAGACCTGGATCCTCCAGGGTACTGGCGAAGCAGAGATCCGTCGTCTGGCCATGGAGGCTGACGGCGCCATCGTCACCAAGAAGGAGTACTACGAAAAAGCCTGGAAGGGCTATCGTGACGCCCTAATCAAGCAACGTCTGGTACCTGATGTGACCACATCCTACGACGCTGGCGAACTGCCGGCGGGTATCGTGGTCCTCAATGCTATCGACCGGCAGCTCCAGCAGGAGCTGGGCATCGATCTGACTTTCGCAACCAGCGGCAACAGTCGCTAGGATGCTCGATCGTCAGATCAAATTTGAAACCTGAAAAAGTTAGGAGACCATGATGTCCAGCTTCGGAGATCAAAGCAATAGCCGAGGGTCCAACAAGCTTCGCTTTGGCGTTGCGGCCCTCGCGATCGTATTCCTCGCGATGATCAGTTACGTCACGCTGTTCAAGAACTGCGTGGCCGGCTACTACCACATCATCGAGCCCATCAGTGGGCACCAGGAGTACTCGGCCCGGATGGAACCGGGTCGCTACCTCCTCGGCTTCGACAAGAAGCATGAGTGGGAGATCAGTCGGACCTTCTGGTTCTCGGCCGACGAGACCGAGGGCTCTCCGACGGATCAGAGTGTTGGCGTACGATTCAGTGATGGCGGCCAGGCCGGCATCAGTGGTTCTGTCCGCTACACCATCGGACCCGACGAGGAGAAGTTCATCGGCATGCACATCGAATACAGAAGCGAAAGCAACTTTCTCGATCGAGCTATCAACCAGCTCGTGACGGAAACGCTCACACTGACGGCCACGCTGATGCCGGCCGAAGAATCCTACACCACCCACAAGGCCACTTTCACCCAGTGGGCCTTGGACCAGTTGAACAACGGTGTTTACCTGGTAATAACCGAGTCGGACACACTGAGGACCCAAGACGGCGAGATGCATATCACGTCCCGGGCAATTCCCCGGCGAGATCCCGCTACCGGCGAGATCATGCGCAAGGAATACAGCCTGAAGGACTTTGATATCAACTTCTCGCAATTCGTGATCCAGGATCCGGACTACGAAACTCCGATCCTGGCTCAGATCAAGACCAAGCTGACCAACCTCATGGGCAAGGTTGCCAAAATCGCGGAAGCGGAGATGGCGGCTGCCCAGGAGAAGCAAGCCAAGGCCGAGGGTGCCTACAACGTCGTCACTGCTTTTTACGAGCAGGAGAAGGACAACGTTGTCAAGATCGTTGAAGAAGAACGAGACAAGAGCATTGCTCAGGCACAGTCTTCCCAACGCCGGGAAGTCGCGGCTCTCGACAAGAAAACCGCCGACTGGCAGAAGAAGGCCGACATCCTGTCTGGCACCGGTGAGGCACAATACAAGCAGCTGCTGCAAAACGCAGACAGCAACTTGGATATTCGCCTCCAGATGTGGTTGGTTTCGCACCTGGCACGAGCATCGGCCATTGCTGATGGCCAATCGCCCGTACCGCACACTGTCCTGCAACAGGGCCTGTCCAACGCGGACCGGAACCTGGAGATCCTCGGCGTCGAAGCGGCCCGTGGTCTCCGCAAGACCGAAGGAAGCACTCCTTAGCAGGGAGCGATCGTCTCAAGCTGGAGCGGATATAGTCCGCTCCAGCATCACTACATCGCAATCTCGCTAGGAGGTGAGAACGAATGAACCATCAAATCACCCAATACCGCATCAGGCGGAAACAATTCCGTTCCTGGGGTGCTTGGGGATTGATAGGCGCCGGATTGATTTTCCTATTGTTCGGCACCCCCTTCCCCACTCCGTTCGTCATCATACCGTTGATCTATCTCAGCATCATACTGGCAGTGGTGTCTGTCGCCATCTTCTTGGCCGGCAGTATGCCCCCCAGCACGAAGCTGCTGACGATCATCGCTCGAGAAACGAACGCTTACATCACCTGCGGTATCCTGATCGACCGCCTAGGCATCTCAGCCACGGCCGCCGAAAGCGTGATCAAGCGCCACTTTGTCGAAGGTTACCTGATTCTGATGAATAAGGTCACCAACGAGACACAGCTGGCACAATGGATTACGCAATTCGTCGGCGTCGGGCCCGATGCCGCCGGTATCGCCTGTCCCAAGACCGACGACACTGGAAATTCATCGCCCGAGTCGCAGATCGACCTGGGCACACTGACCTCGGAGCTCCCGGAGATGGACGTCAGCGATATCAATAACATGATACTCGCCAACACCATGCACCTGGGATCCTCGGGTCAACCGACCAATGGACCTCAAAGGGGTGGTCGCCGGCGCTTCTAGCAGCCGGCTACTCCCCTCCCATCTACTCTGAAGAATGACGGAAGGAGCAAACGATGACGGATGACACGCGCGCAGACGTCACCACCGAAACCGCTTCGGCGACTACGGCGGAAGACAATCTGCTTTGCCAATGCTGCGATCCGGCCAAACCCCTGGTCCCGAAAATGGACATGGGGCAAACCAACGATGGTACGGCCAAGATCGCGATCTGCATCTACCACAAGCCCGACAAGTCGGTCTACGTGCTCAACGCGGCCGGCAAGTACGAGCTCCGTGACGACCTCGAGGTTAGGGGCACCCAGATCGTCGTCAAAGAGACCGGTGAACCTTTCGGCCAGGCCGGAGCGCCGCCGCGTCTGATGGATCTCGAATCCGACGACGACGTTCAGCCCGAGACGACTCCGAAACCGGATCCGACGCCTCCCTCCTCGGGAGACGATCGACCGGCGACCGGACCGACCCGGACGAACCTCGAAGGCGACGGTTTTTACTAGCCGTGGTCCAAGAAAAGTACGACCTCACCGGACATCTGCAACGCTGGTCCATCGATGCTGATGCCGTCTACGACGGCATCAGCTGGGCCGGCAGCAACCGCGACCTATTCAGGCGAGAGCTCGAGGATATGCAGCAGCATTTCCCCTACTTCTACCTGACGGTCTCTACCGACACCAAAATCCGCCAGGATGGAATCTTCTGCCCTCAGTGCGGTGACCTGATAACGGTAGCCGAAGGCGCGGGGCTGAGCTGCATCTGCTGTTCAGCCCTGTACAACTTCCCTCGGGAAGCGCTACTCGGATGGATTGGGCGTATACCCAGTCTCATAGGCCATACAGTCCGCGGCGAGTTCGGTAAAAGCGGCAACGTTAGAGGTAGACCCTTTCTCAAGAAAGTCCATTCCCGCTTGCGGCGAATGGATGATCAGAGTTCTGACTGGCTACGTAGCCAGTTCATGACTCGCGAGGACAAGATTTACTTTGCCCCAAACGTTTTCGCCTTCTATCCCAACAACTGGCCGAGAAGTGGCCCCCGCGTCCTAGTGGCAAAGGAATACTTTGACGAGGTGCTCTTCACGGGCTCTCGCCATACACATTCCGATTTCCACGCCTATTCGGATATGGGCGGCAACTTCCTCCAGTTATGCATTTTCGGTACATGGCATCAAATGACAATGCGCAGCGTGCTACAGCAACGGATCGTGACCAAGATAATCATTGATTTGATGGTCGCGGATCTAGTTGCCGTTGGCAAGCTCAACGAGGTTGTCGGTTCGCTCGGCACTTCAGTGCACAGTTTGTACAACTGGATCGGCAAGTCCGGTCGTAGCGAACGATTTCAGCAAGAATACAACCGCCACGTTCAGATCACTTGAGCGTATGGGGCTACGGCAAACGCGCAAGCAAATGCTGTAGTCCCCTTTTTTTTACAAGTTCCAGAACCAACAACCAGCTAGGAGTCTTGTCATGAAAAAACTACCAACTGTTTACTTCTGCAGTGATGCCTGGCAAAAGGCCACTAATGAAGTGCAGCGGTGGTTTGATATCGGCCAAAGGCTACAAGGACAGCGCTGGGAAAGCGCTATGTATCCGCTGGCTACTATCGAGACAAGCACAGGCAAGTCTCCATTAGAGCTGGTAGGTCTTGATGAGATCGACAAAGTAGTCGTTACTCATGTTCTCTGGCCACACGATAAGTTCAAGGACTACGGTCCTGGACGAGCCGGTTTCAAACCAGGAGTCAATGAGCACTTCAATCCCATGGTCGAGTCCATGATCGCACGCTATCCTCGAATCGAAGCTTGTGCGAAAATGCACTCCCACACTTTCAAGGCTCGCTCTCTGTCGGAGGGTGACAAGAAATGCCATATCTTCAACGCCGTCGATTGGTACCAGTCAAAAGGACTCAACACCATGTTTAGCTTCTTGGTTAGTCCAAACGGCGACAACTTTGACCTACATTGCTTCGCGCCCGACAAAAAAGCGCGAATCGTTAGGCTAAAGGTGCGTTTCATTTCACGGGGTCATTCCCTGATTCAAGCCGCCCGGTTAGCACCCTACTATCGGACTGAATCCGGCAGCCAGTGGTGCGACCACAACAAGAACCTGTTGAAGAGGCATTTCCCAACGCTGAGAAACAACCTACCGTCATTTGGCTGGCGACGCTATGTGTTAAGCATAAACCAAACCGAATACGTCATCTGTATACCGCCACGTTTCCCCTTCCAGGGACTGAGGTTGTACGCAGTTGACTACGAAAACGGTGAGTTCTTCTACCAAGCCCTTGCCTTACCCCGCTGGTGGCCAAGCAGCACCGAGCTAGCAGACTACAATCTGCTCAGTTTGGCAGAGTGGCTACAGAAAGAGAGTCCATAATGAACGACCTGGACCTTTACTTCAATCGGGTATTGCCGGTAATCGGTCGCCAGCTCGAGGGAAAGCGAATTGCTTTCTGCAACCTCGAGATGACGCACTTGATCGCCGATGCCTTTGCCCGTTGTGGAGTCAGGAACATGTTGTTCGTTGACTCTGCAGAAGCACAAACTGAAGGACCCTTTGTCCTGTCCTACGGCCAGCAATACGCCGGCCGCAACATTGGACAGGCCATATCGGATCAAATCACTAGTCACAATCGCCTGATTGAGAATTGGCGACACCTTCAAGTCAAACGCGTCGAGGCTCTAAGGGCTCAAGACGTAGACCTGATTGTGGCAGCCGGAAACATCGCAGACTACCAGACCTTGGCGCGATTCAATACGCCACTGGTATTCTTCCTGGTGCTATCCGGCACACCCGTCAACTCCCTGATACTGGTGAAACATCCGGAGCTACCGGATCCGAGCCCTGTTTTGGACAATGTCCGATCGGAGGATGTCCTAACATCAATCGATCTTAAGCATCGTCTGATCTGGCTCGAAGCCAGCGACCTAGCCATGAACTTTGCCAAGGCACTGCTACTACGGGACAGTCCGTATGAACGCACTGACCTGGAAGACTTGTTCTTCCGACAGGGCCGCAACGTGGTCCTACATGGTCAGACCAAATGGCCTTGGTGGGTACACTACCTCAATCCGCAACACGAACTGGAGTACATCCAGCGCGTGCTCAATCAGCGCTACTTCGTTCCCCAGCCACCTATCAACATCCTCGCAGAAAAACGAGTGATGGTGATTGGCTGCGGCACTGCTTCCTTACTAGTTGGCGAACTGGTAAACCATTGTCGGCAACTGTTCTTGGTTGACCCCAAGAGCTTCAGTTCCTTCAATCCAGTCAGACAACTACTGGGAACAGACGCTATCAAGCAGCCAAAGCCGCAGGCCATTGCCGACTACCTACTCAAACGGGTCGGAAGCAATGAAGCTGGGACTTACAATTTCGAAACATCCAACCTGAAGATCAGCGACAGCGACCCCCGAACCCTACAAGAGTTCGAGGCAATACTGGACGGCTGGCAACCAGACCTGGTGGTAGTAGCTACCGGACGCACCTACGATGACAACTATGCCATCTGCGAAATTCTTCGTCGCCGAGGCATCAGACACGTCATTCCCAGTGCTTTCCCGGGAGCCACCCACTACAAAAACATCGTCGTCGATGGCAGTGACGGACCCTGTTACGAATGTATTCGTGGTAATACCAACCTCGACTACGCGGATGGAGTCGATCTCAATGCCCAAGCGCGCGAGATGTTTTACACGGATGTAGACGACCCGACTCAACCGGCCACGATCTTCGAAACCTGGCCCTCGAGTCATAGTCTTCTCAGACTGAGCATAGAGCTGCTGCTCGACCCCGAACTGAGGTCAGAGTGGTTCAACTCTTGCTTAGCCGGAGATAGAAGCTGTTTCGTAGGGGCCAACCTGACGCAAAAGACCGATGAAGGTGCTTACGCCTACGGCGTGACCTTTCCCGGTCAGATGGTGGTCTATGGAATGGACGAGCTCATCAGAGTGGACGAGGACGTCTATACTTGTCCCACCTGTCAGCGGAGCTATTCTGTCCAAAACAAGATAAGCACGGAAGGGAGTTAGCCATGCCAGAAAACAACCTGGTCCAGGCAGTACTGGAAACAGCACGTGATCTGGCAACAACCTCCTCTCGGAGGTTGTCCACTTCATTCGTGCTTCTCGCCATCGTAGACGCTGCTGAAAGTCAGTTGAAAGAAGCCTTGGATGCCTTCGGGTTGACCCTGGGCAATCTGACCAACAGCATCGTCAACGACACTTCGCAGGAACATGAAGGCTTGCTACGCAACGCCACCAATAGCTTCCAGCGAATGGCCCAAATGAGTGGCCAACAGCAACCGGATTTGGTTCACATCCTACTCGGTTTGCTGGTGGTACCACACACCAAGGTCCGAGATGTTCTAACAACTCAGCAAGTGGATGTCAGTTTGCTTCAAGCCAGCCTTTACCAGCTGGCAGAGATCGAACAACCACGACATCGCTCAGCTGGTAACACCAGACTGCCTCAGCGGCCTATAGCAAGCAATGCAACGCCTGTTGCCCAACCACGGCAGATTTCCGAATTGTCGCTAGGCAACGGATCGGTCCTAGGACAATGTTCCAAAGACCTGACTCTGCTAGCCAGTCGCGGCGAGCTGGATCCGGTGATCGGTCGAGAAGATGAACTCACTCGTGCGTTCCAGATTCTCGGTCGTCGCAAGAAGAACAACCCAGTTTTCATCGGTGATGCTGGGGTAGGCAAAACTGCTCTGGCTGAGGGAATCGCCAGGATGATCGTCTTTGAAAGCGACAAGGTCCCAACCAAGTTGCGTGACAAACACATCCTGGCTCTCAACGTCAGTAGCATCATTGCCGGCACCATCTGGCGCGGCAGCTTCGAAGACAAAATGCAACGACTCCTCAAGGAGATCTCTGATCACCCCGAGGTAATCATCTTCATCGATGAGTTGCATACCGTCGTCGGCGCTGGTTCTGCTTCTGGATCCAACATGGACGTCAGCAACATCCTCAAGCCAGCCTTGGCTCGAGGTGATATGGTCTGCATCGGCGCCACTACTCTGGATGAGTATCGCAAGATCGAAAAAGATGAAGCCCTGGAGCGACGCTTCCAGCCCATCACTATCGATCAACCCACTCCAGAGCAAACGCTACGCATCCTCAATCAGTTGGCAGTTCGGTACGAAGAGTACCACGGTGTCAGCTACGAAGATGATGCTCTCGAAGCAGCAGTCAGATTGTCTGTGCAATATATCCCCGACCGGAATCTACCCGATAAGGCCATCGACCTGATCGACGAAGCCGGTTCTCGCAAGAGTATGAGTGGCAGCGAAGTTGTCACCGAAGAGGATATTGCTCAGGTGATCGCCAGTTGGAAGGGAGTTCTAATCCTGACCTCTGGACAAAAGAAGAAGAGAATCCTCGACCTCGAGCAGCGGCTCAAGTCGAGTGTCATCGGCCAAGATCATGCCATCGAGGCCACCTGTGGTCGCCTGATAGCCCTACGCAATCCGGATAGACCGATCGGCTCCTTCATCTTTATGGGGCCGACCGGTGTTGGCAAAAGCCTGATACCGGAGAAGCTGGCTGAATTTCTCTTTGCTGACCCCAAAGCTCTTGTGCAAATCGACATGAGCGAATACCAAGAGAAGTTCTCCGTCAGTCGACTGATCGGAGCACCGCCCGGCTATGTCGGACACGATGAAGGCGGGCAACTGACCGAAAAGGTCAGACGCAAGCCTTTCTGCGTGGTACTACTCGACGAAATCGAGAAGGCCCACGTCGATGTCTTCGATCTCCTGCTCCAGGTCCTCGAAAAAGGTCATCTGACTGATGGTCAGGGCAGAAGCGTTAGCTTCAAGAATACCATCATCATCATGACCTCCAACGTGAGACCTGAAACCAGCAAGAGAGTGGGTTTCGGTGCCGACGAGTCATCGCCCTCTGTGGACGAAGCTCTGGCCGCCGCCCTAATGAAGCGTGGTTTCCGAAGGGAATTCCTCAATCGCGTAGATCAGATCGTCCTGTTCCACGAGCTTGGTCCAGTGGACCTGCAGAGTATCGTCGACCTCGAGTTGACCAAGACAAAGCAGATCCTCCATGACCAGCATATGGAGCTCACCGACGTGACGACAGCGGTCAAGGATCACTTGATCGCCAAAGGCTACAGCCAGCAATATGGAGCACGCAACCTGCGTCGCACCATCGAACGGCTGATACTGACGCCTTTGGGTAGACTCATCATGGAAGGACAATTCCAAGAGGGTGATCACATCACCGCCAACCTGAAGGAAGGCAGTATCGTTTTTTCAAAATAATATCCAACAACGGCAAGTAGCCCACACCGCTCACTGAGCGATCTGGACTCAAGTCCGTAGTACGGAAAAAGGAGTCTCTACGGAGGCTCCTCTTTTTTTTGTTTTATTTGTTTAAATTAAAAAACTAATCATCATCGTCGTCATCATCTCCTCTACCACCTGTATTGGCTATAGGATTATTATTGACCGCCTCAATCGCTGTGCTATCGACAACTGTCCCCAAGATACCTATCTTGTAGCTAGCCATAATATTGCTGGCATTGGCAGAGTGCCCCTGAGATGCAAAGGCAGCGCCAATATCAGCTCCACAATAGCTAGTAATATTGCTAGCACCGCCTGGATGCGCCCTAATATAGCTAGTTACGTTATAGACATTGTTTCCAACAGTTGCCCAACAATCAGCCGCTGTATTGTGCTGAGCTACTAAAGCTGTAGTTAAAGTATAGCTAATTGGACTTGGAACATTTGAATCACTATTGGCACTCGTATTAGTATTGATATTAGCAGCAACATTCTTGCCCCCAAGATTTTGTTCTACCAAAGTATTGGCATAAAAAAAGCTAACTGCTATCCAAAAAATAAAAACCGCTACAATAACAATTTTACTCATAAATTTTATTACAATAATTTGAAAGCTTCTATGTTTATACAATTTTTAGGAATATTCTCTTTTCTCAAGACTGAAACAAAATATTCAATCATACCAGCTGGCCCGCAAATATAAAATTGACATGATTTGAGGTCTTTGGCCATTGATCTGAGTTTTTCTAGATCAAAGCGACCTTCTTTGTCTGAAATATAGGTCGTCAAATTAAAATTTGGACAAGCGGCAGACATTTTTTTAAGACTGTCGGCTTCAGCCAAGTCATCCAGTGATGATACGACATAAAACAAATCTACCTTGGCATTTTGGGTGGGACAAGAAGTAAAATCTCGAGCCATAGATAAAAATGGTGTAATACCAATGCCACCAGCAATCCATACCTGGCGCTCATTTATACTAATACCGTCGCCAAAAGAACCATAAGGTCCATCAACATAAGCCTTAAAACCTTTTTCTAAAGAATCCATTTTCTTGGTATAGTCACCCAATATCTTGGCAACAATAGCAATACTACCGTCAGAATTTATCTCTGCTACAGAGAAAGGATGTTCCTCACCTTTTTTAATATCTGGAAAGCTGACAAAGATAAATTGTCCTGGCTTCATCTCAATGGCTTTCTTGTCTGGTGCGAGCGTAACTTTGATAGAATTTTTACTAGAATGTCCTATAGCTAGGATACTATAGGCTTTGGCTTTTATACCATAGTGGACCAAGGCCAAGCGCAGCAGATAAGCTACAACACTGACTGATATCAAGATTATAAAATAAGCAGCCAACCAAGGAATTCTTTTTATATCGCTATCTATCAGCAGACCATGAATACCACCAATCATCAGTGGTACTGACAATAAACTATGCAGTGACTTGAGTCGCTCGTAGCGCAGCCGCCACAAAAAAGTCATTAGTATCAACCCCATAAATATCAACATAGCAATATAACCAAATAGATAGGCCGCGTTGCCCCAAAATGAAAATATTAACCAGGCTGCTTGACTAGACACTGGCAAAAACCTAGCGGCTAAAAATAAAGGATGAAAAATAATAAATACAAAGGATATTACCCCTAGCCAACGATGAACATTGAGTACCCTAGGTAATCCATGAAATAGCCGATCTAGCCAAACAAAGCGACTAGCCAAGAGTAAACTAAAAGAAAAAGCTGCTAGACCAATAAGTCCTGTCAATTTGCCTAAGGTACCAAATAGTACTGGCCAGGGACTAAATAACTTGGCCAAAGGTAGACTTTGCGACAAAATAAAAACTGGTAGCAATATAAGCAAAACCAATACCAATAGGCCAATATATGACTTTAATTTTTTAGCTATAGGCATAGTCTATTGCTCTTTTCTTTGCAACTCCTCGGCAATTTCTTCTGGAGTCTTTTTGCCCATCTTGAGCATAATCTGCTGGTCCAAACCAGAGACAATTTCATTGATAGTCTTGTCACCATAGCCACCGTCTCTCATGAGCATGAGTACGTCAGCAAACTCATTCATTTCTTGAGCTGACATTATTTTGGCAGCTGGGCTTTTTTCTGGCGCCGGTGTTGCTGGTATTTCCATATTAAATTCTTTCATATGTTTTTTGATTAATTTTTAATTTATTTAGCTTCCTCAAACGTCTGTCTTTGATATTTACCTATAAGTTTTACCTATTTTATTTATAATCTCATATTCATTCAAAAAAATCAGAGCAAAGAAATTTTATCATTAAATTCAAACTCACTTCTCCCGACAAAAATTGCTGGCTGCAGTACTTGGACATATTTGCGACTCAGTGGCAGTCCAGACTTATTCCAAAAATCCAGTTTATACTCCCGAGCTATTGGTGATTTGATAGGGATATTGAAACCGTTACTAAATACTACTCTCCAATCACTCCTTTGCCCAAAATACTTGGCCTTGTTTTTTTCTATGGCTGCGTACTGAGGATCAAAATCTAACCAAGCCTGTTTTTTGAAATAAGCACTGACCCAACCATGCTCGACTATTTTCTTTTCTCTAGGAAAAATTACAAAACCAGTTTGATTCATAGCTGGTACGCCAAGGATTCTCAGCATAGTGACCAACAGAGCCCCATACTCACCACAATCACCTCGGAGCCTTTCCAAGTTTAGATGTCTAGCTCCTCTTCTTTTGACTGGATAAGTATAACAAAAATTGTCCACTATAAAATCAAAAACTGCCCTGACCTTATCATGTAGATCTTCTTTATCCTTGGTAATTGACTCTACTAGTTTTTTTATCTCCGTTGTCTGTTCTAAGTAGCGTTCTGACTTCAAATATCTTTTTAGCTTGCCGCTAGCTGGTAAGTGCCAATCTTTGTCGAGTAGTTTTTTGCCCTTGGTGAGCTCTAGGTCTAGATCAAGGCTAAATTCTTTACTGTCCTTTAGATTAAAATAAAATATTTTATTGTTTTGCTTGTCGCTATATTTTTTGGCCGGACTAAGAGAAGTATTAAAGTTTACAAGTCTTTGGTGTTCACTTTTTATGGGCATGGCCAACCAAAGCTTTATCTGATTATTGAGGTCTTTATAGCTAAACTGTATTTTATAGACTATTTTAAAGTTTTTTGTTGATAGCTTCATTAATTGATTATCCCATTTTTGAGCCAAATAATCAATTCAAAGAAAAAACTCGTAGCCGCAACTACGAGGTCGACACCGATTCCCACTCCTTAGGATATGCGCGCTGGCCTTCAGGCCCCTAAGTACCAACGTAAGTATCGTGTCTTTTAACCCAGCAGGGGTTCGAGCGGGTTTGCGGCCCCTAGTGCCTACTGGCTAATTAATAGGTTAGTAGATGTGTTTATTTTTGTCAAATAAAAAAAACCACTACCAGAGGAATGATTTTTATTTTTTATTATTTTTGAATATCTCTTAAATCTTGCCACGAATACTTAATAACATCCCCCTTAGTGTTAACCGAGAAAATATAAAACAACAATTTCTTGGCTATCTGCCATGGAATTCTCTTTATGGCTTTTTTTGCACTCATCTCAGGCAAACCAATACCATAATAATACCTAGTAGCGCTACTCGTCGTCATTCTAGTTAAAATTTGACCCAAAGCGTAAATAAATATGACCTCTCTTCTGGAATTTATATTTTTAATATTGGCACTACCCTCTCCTTTTGCTTCTATTAAAAAATATCTAGAATATTTATTATGTCTAACTTTGATATCAACTCCCTTATCTCTAATATCACCATATTCTAAATTGGTACCCCAACCGTTTTTTGATAAATATTTAATAATCTGCCTTTCAACAAACTGTTCTGTAATGGGTTTGTATTTTTTATCTTTCATACATTTATTTCTGAAACACAAACAAATGTTCATGCATTATTAAATAAAATTTATCTTTTTCTGCTTGAAGTACTTCTTCTGCTGTTGGTTCTTCTTTTATAACTTCTACTTCAACTTCTTGATTTTCTTCAATTTGAACAGTTTCTTGTTCGTTCTTTATTTCT
>CALDOH010000019.1 GCA_937912185.1 uncultured bacterium
CTTCTTTTTGTAAATAAAAAATATTGCTAAAAATGTGTATATAAAAAATATAATTTTTGACCAAGCTAAGATATTAAGAGTCGGCTGACTAATATCTACAAACATAATCCTAAATGTCTAAGTTTTTAACTGACTTGGCGTGTGTTTGAATAAAACGTTTGCGAGGACCTACTTCTGCACCCATCAAGGTTTCAAATACTTCATCGGCCTTAGCTGCCTCTTCAACGGTTATTAACTTCATCAAGCGATGTGCTGGATCCATAGTGGTATCCCAAAGCTGAGTTGGGTTCATTTCACCTAAACCTTTATAACGTTGAATATTCACCTTACCAACTTTTTTACCAGCAGTCTCAATTTCTTCATCAGCATCTTCGGCATCTTCATTTTCGGTATCTAAAACCAACATATCTTCTTCAACAATGCCTAATTTTTTCTTTAATACATCAAGTTGTTCGTCATCGTATACCCAGGTAACATCTTTGCCTTTTTGCACTCGATAAAGTGGTGGCTGAGCGACATAGATATGTCCCTTGTGTACCAATTCTGGAAAATAACGATAAAATAAAGTAAGCAACAATGTCCTAATATGAGCACCATCAACATCGGCATCTGTCATGATAACAACCCGAGCATAACGTAGGCCTTCAATATTAAATTGCTCGCCAATATTTGTACCTAAGGCAATAATCAAAGATTTAACTTCATTGTTGGCTAGCATCTTGTCGAGTCTTGCCCGTTCAACATTAAGAATCTTTCCCCTTAGTGGCAAAATAGCTTGAAAACGTCGATCGCGTCCTTGCTTGGCACTACCACCCGCAGAATCACCCTCAACAATGTATATTTCACACTCTTCTGGATTACGACTAGAGCAATCCGCCAACTTGCCAGGCAGAGTCATACCTTCGAGGGCCCCTTTTCGAAGTACTGTTTCTCGAGCATTACGAGCAGCCATCCTAGCTTGAGCCGCTAGCATACATTTTCCCAGAATTTCTTTGGCATCACGAGGATTTTCTTCCAAATAAGTTTCTAGAGCTTCGCCAAAAACAGATTCAACCGCCGGCCTAACCTCTGCGTTGCCCAACTTAGCTTTAGTCTGTCCTTCAAATTGAGGATCTTGTAATTTTACTGAAACAATTGCCGTCAAACCTTCTCTGACATCATCAGAGCTAAGATTTTGATCTTTTTCTTTGAGAAAGGCATTCTTACGAGCATATTTATTAAGTGACCTTGTCAGAGCTCCCTTAAAACCAACTAAATGGCTACCACCTTCTAAGTTGAAAATATTATTGGCAAAAACATAAATGTTTTCTCTAAAGTCGGCTGTGTACTGGAAGGCAACCTCTACATTAATACCATCTTTTTCTTTATTAACATAAAAAACATTTTCTTGTTTTACCTCATGACTATTATTTAGATGCCTAATATAAGAAGCCACACCACCCTCAAAAAAATACTTATATGATTTTTTATTTCTATGGTCACGTTCATCAAAAATGTTTAGCTTAATGCCCTTAGTCAAGTAAGCTTGCTGACGCAAATGATCAACTATGGTCTGCCAGTCAAATTCTGTCACTGTGAAAATAGTATCATCTGGCAAGAATGTTTGACGAGTACCAGTAACCTTAGTTGTGCCAATTGCTTTGACTTTTCCCTGAGCTTTACCACACTTGTACTCCTGCATCCAAATTTTACCATCACGATGAATCTCAGCTTGCATCCAAACTGATAAAGCATTTACTACTGAAACACCAACACCATGTAGACCACCAGAAACTTTGTAACCACCACCCTCACCAAACTTACCACCAGCATGAAGAGTAGTCATAACAGTCTCTAAGGCTGATTTCTTGGTAACTTTATGAGTCTCCACTGGAATACCACGACCGTTGTCCCAAACAGAAACTTTACCCTCTGGTAAAAGAGTAACTTCAACAGTGTCAGCATGACCAGCCATAGCTTCATCAATTCCGTTATCTACAACTTCCCAAATCAAATGATGAAGACCCTGTCCGGCAGTATTACCAATATACATACCAGGACGCTTACGGACTGGGGCTAGACCCTCTAAAACTGTGATATTATCGGCAGTATAACTATCCTTTTTAACTTTAACAACTGGCTTATTTTCAGTCACTTTTTTGGCCGGTTTAGCGGCTTTTTTCTCTACTTTCTTTGGCATATTTTAGCTATTTTTAATATAAAAATCTACCTTTATTTTAGCATAAAACAGGTCAAAAAACAACCCCAGATTGGGGTTGCGCTTTATCTAATTTTTATGCTAATATTAGCGTAAAATTGCCTTATATTTTTTCTCTAAAACTGCCAAAATTTCATTCATTAATTCATCTATATCTTCAGCCATCAAAGTGCGGTCATCGCTCCTAAATTCCATATGATAAGCCAAAGACTTCATACCAGGGGCAACTCCTTTACCCTTGTAGATATCAAATAGCTCAATACTACGTATAAGTGGTGTTACTTTATAAATATCAACCTCTACTTCACGCCAAGGCACATCATCCTCTACCTGAACTGCCATATCACGCTTGATGCTAGGAAATTTTGGCAAAGACTGATAACGCCTATTTTTTGAGATATATTTTACCAGCGAAGTAAAGTTTAACTGCCAGAAGGCAACATTAACTTTGATATCTCTACTATCAAACAAAGTCATATCCAACAAACCAAAATGACCTATTTCAATATCCTGATGTTTAATAACAAAGGCAGTTGAAGCATAAGATAATTCTACTGGCTCCAAATCCCAATCAATCTGCCAATGATCCATCATGGCTTCCAAAAGACCCTTAACTGACAAAAATAGTTCTTCTGAATTTTTCTTACTTACTTCTACACCGGCTAAATGTTTGTCCTGCTTGGGTAAAAATTTATTTTTACTACTATCAATATGGTAGGTACCTTTTTGGTTTTTATCAAAAACTCTTTCTAGTTCAAAAATTTTGAATTCTTCGTACCAACGCAAATTTTCTTCAGCCTTTTTAAATAAATTTGGCAAAAGAGAAATATTTAGATAAGAAAGTTCGGGGCTAATAGAATTTTTTACCTTAATGTGCTGACTTGGTTCTAAATCTAAATTTTTGAGCCAGTCCTGATCAGAAAAAGGATAAGTATAAACCTCATTGTACGCCTGAGCCCAGGCTAACCAATAAACAATATCACGCTGTGAACGATGGGCTACGTCCATAATCGGCTCTCTGACGTCTACCGTTGGTAATTTGGCATCAATATTGTCATAACCATAAACACGCGCTACTTCCTCCACTATATCCTCAGGAATAGAGATGTCTTTGGTGGCCCTGAAGCTTGGAACTTTAATAGTAAAATTCTTACTCTTGTAAGTTACTCCAAATTGGAGTCTACTTAAAATATCCTTTATTTCCTTGGTGGGAATTTTTACACCAAAACGTTTGTTGATCAATTCCTCTGGTACTTCTAAAATGATTTCTTTAAATGGATTATTATCAACGTCAATTAGCTTACTCGCTACATGAGCGTCTGGGCAAAGCGCTAAAATCATCTCAGCTGCTTTCTTGATGCCGGCCTCGGCTAGAACTGGGTCTAGAGACTTTTCAAAACGAGAAGAGCTTTCTGTTCTAAGCCCCAGGGCCATAGAAGTACGTCTAATATTACCTGCTTTAAAATTGGCTGATTCTAATATGATGTCTGTAGTGTCATCACTAATTTCGCTATTTTGACCACCCATAATGCCAGCTAAAGCTACATTCTTTTTGCTATCACATATCATCAATGCCCCCTCTGGCAATTTCCTCTTTTCACCATCTAGAGTAACAAATATTTCCCCTTTCTTGGCTTGTTTAACAACAATATTAGATCCATCAATCTGACGAGAATCAAAAGCATGCATTGGTTGACCAAGTTCATACATTACATAATTGGTTACGTCCACAATATTATTGATCGGACGAATACCCACGGCTTCTAATTTTCTTTTGAGCTCTAAAGGAGATTCTTCAACTTTGACACTCGAAATAGCCAAGCCTAGATAGCGAAAACAGTTTTCTTTATCCAAAATATCTACCTTTAGTTTTATTTCACTCTTATCCTTAAATTCAGCTACCTTGTATTCGCTAAGCTTTACTTTGTAGATGGCAGCCAACTCGCGTGCTAGACCATATTGCCCCCAGAGGTCAGGCCTATGATTAATAGATTTATTATCAATATCAATAATAGTATCATCTAGTTTAAGTGCTTGCGCCAAAGGCTGTCCAATCTTCAATTTGAGAGCCGATAAATCCATAATCTCTTTGGCTGAGTCAGCCGGAAAAAGATTGTCTAGACCAATTTCAGATGAAGCTACAATCATGCCACTGCTCTCAACACCCCTGATCTTAGTTTTTGTCAGTTCAACCAACTCCCCTTCACCGTGCCATTTTACCTTGGTACCAACCTTAGCAACAGCCACTAACATTCCCTTGCTTAAATTGCTTCCCCCACAAACAACCTGTTCTTTCTTGTCGCTTCCTAGATTGACTTGGCAAACCTGTAAACGATCCGCATCGGGGTGTTTGGTAAGCTCCTCTACTTTGCCAACTACCACCCCCTCTAGAGACTTCTCCTGATCAACCACTTCCTCAACTTCTACTGTAGCCATAGTAAAATCTAGAGCAATCTGCTTGCTATCTAAATCTTTGGGTAACTTGATCCAGTCTTTTATCCAGTTTAACGATAAATACATATTAAAATTGTTTTAAAAATCTTATATCCCCGGACTGAAGTATCCTGATATCATCAATACGATATTTCATCATTACCAGTCTTGTGAGGCCTAGGCCAAAAGCAAAGCCAGAGTACTCATTGGGGTCGACACCACCAAATTTGAGTACTTCTGGATGGACCATACCACAAGGCATCAATTCTAGCC
>CALDOH010000020.1 GCA_937912185.1 uncultured bacterium
TCAATGCTACTGGTGGCACATTTCAATTTATCGGTAATGACGATTCGGTAATAGACATTGAAGAGTCTGATGTCGCTGATTTTAATTTGTATAATCTGATTTTGGGTGATGCTACAAATTCTCAGACTATTACTTTGAGTGCTAGCTCTACTATTAATTTTGATATAAACAATGATTTGACTATAAATGCTAATGCTACTTTGGACGCCAATGGTGAGCCCATAACCCTGGCTGGTGATTGGACAAATAGTGGCACCTTTACTCATAGTAATAATACAGTGACGTTTGACCATGCTGATACGGCTTCACCAAACAACACCCAGACAATAACTGGCAATACTACTTTTTATAACTTTAGCAAAGACTGTAGTAGTTTTAGTAATGCTCAAGAGTTATTGTTTGGTGGTTCTACTAGTATAAATAATTTGGTTACCATAAAAGGTAAGAGCGGAACTTTACTGACACTTAATTCTACTGATGACGATGCTTCGCCAACTAGATTTAATATTGATTTTGTATCCCAGGATAGCGCTATTAGGGATTTAGAGTATTTGACAGTTAGAAATAGTAATCAAAACAATTTATTAACAATTGCTGATTTATCTGCGGACGGTGAGTCCACGCTTTATAATAGTAATAGTGGTTGGACCGTCTCCGCCAGTTCTAATAGTAGTAGTACCTCAGGCGGCGTTACCCTTCCTCCAGGTTGGAGTGGTGATAATAATTCTTCGGATGAGGATGGCACAGAAACGTTTTTATTGGATGGAGATTTGGTTAAAGAAGAAAATAATATTACAGTTTATTTGATAGAGGGTGGTTACAAAAAACCAATTGCCAATGAATATACTTTTTTGTACTTTGCCTACAAGTGGTCAGATGTTATTGAGGTGGATGACTTGGGAGATTATCCAACTGGCGCTACCATCAAAGTAGATCCACCAGAAGAAAACGATGAGTTAATTGATTCTGACCTTAGTCAGCGCCTCAGGGGCAAGATTTTACTTCAAGTAGAAAATCACGGCGAGGCTTGGTATGTTCGGCCAGACACAGGTAAGCGTATGTATATGGCAGATGGTAAGGCGGCTTATAGCATGATGAGAAATTTAGGTTTAGGAATTACAAACTTAGATATTGCCAAGATTCCCGTTGGTTTTGAAGATAGGTTTAAGTGTAATGATTTTGATGGTGACGAACTATGTGATAAGTTAGAAGATGGTCTAGGTACTGACCCGACAGAGCCAGATTCTGATGGCGATGGCTTTAATGATGGTATAGAAGTAAGAGATAATCAGAATCCCCTGGGTTCAGAAAAGATGATTTTTGATATAGCCTTGGCTAGCAGGCTCAAGGGTAAGATTTTGCTTCAAGTTGAAGCTCATGGTGAAGCCTGGTATATAAACCCAGATGATGGTAAGAGATATTATATGTCAGATGGCCCTTCGGCTTATCAAATTATGAGATATTTGAGTTTAGGGATTAGTAACGCTGATTTAGCTAAGATAGCAATAGAAGATTAGATAATATATTGAATAAATTTATAAACTCAGCTAGAAATTTGCTATAACCGGCTTTATATAAGAAATATTAATTTTTAAATATTGATTTCACAATATGATTAGGAAAAAACCAAAAATAATTTCTAACCGGGTGAAAAAGAATTTTGTTTTACTACTAGTATTATTGTTAGGTGTGTCAGTGTTGGCTGTTGGCTGTGGCAAGAAGACCACAAATGAAAAAATCTCAGAAAAAATGTTAGAAGAATCATTGGGGTCAAATGCTGATGTTGATATCGAAGATGGTTCGATCAAAATCGAGACCGACGAAGGTACATTTGAAGCAGGTGGTGATATTTCTTTGTCAAAAGACTGGCCAGAGGATATTCATGTGACTGAAGGGAAAATCATTGCCTCCCAAAGCAATGAAATGGGTAATAATTTGACCATTGAGTCCGACAGATCAGTTGATGATGTAAAAAAAGAGTATAAAGAAAAATTAGAAGATGATGGTTGGGAAATAAATATGACTTTTGATATGGATGACAATGTACTCTATGGTGCTGAAAAAGACGAGCGCACCTTGAGTTTGACCATTGGCAAAGATGACGATGGCAAGACAATGATAGTGTTGGTTCAAGCTAAAAAATAGTTTAAAAAATCTCCCATTAAAATGGTTTTTTTGTTTATATGGATTGACTAAAAATCCAATAAAATTTATACTAGAAATCGTATTTGGAAGGGTGCCAGAGTGGTCGAATGGGCCTGCTTGTTCTCTGTTTGTCCAAGAGTGTAAGCGATTGGCAGCAAACAGCAATCCCGCTAGAGGCGGGAGAAAGCTTACATCATGTTTACATTGGGAGAGGTCGCATAGTTGGTCTAGTGCGCTTGCTTGGAAAGCAAGTAGGGTGTTAAAGCCCTCGCAGGTTCGAATCCTGTCCTCTCCGCCATTAGATTTACAATAGTTTTTAGATAAGTTATTATATAGATGATAACTTATTTTTAATTATAAAAAAATGATAGATTTAAAAAATAAAATAGCCATTGTCACTGGTGCTAAACAAGGTATCGGCAAAGGAATTGCCGTGATGTTAGCCAAGGCAGGGGCAAAGGTGGTAGTAGCAGATTTAGACATTGATGAGTGTCAACAAGTCTGTGATGAAATAAAAAAAATAGGCTCACAAGCCGTGGCAGTAAAATGTGATGTTAGCCAAAAAAAGGATGTCGATAATATGATTGAGATGGCCATCAAAGAATTTGGTAAATTGGATATTTTAGTTAATAATGCTGGGCTATACCCTTTTACTCCTTTTGATAAAATGTCAGAAGATGATTGGGATAAAGTTATTGATGTTAATTTAAAAGGAACTTTTCTATGTTCTCAGTCTGCTGCCAAGGTTATGGTAGATGGAGGAAGAATAATAGATATTTCTTCTATTGCCTCGGTAGTTGGATTTGCTGGGTTAGTACACTATTGTGCTTCAAAAGGTGGAGTTAATGCTATGGTTAGAGCTCTGGCTCTAGAATTAGCTCCAAGGAAAATAACTGTAAACGCCGTAGCGCCAGGTGCCATCCAAACACCAGGTGCTAGTGGGTCTATGACAGATGAAGTTTTAAAGCAGACTATTGCCATGATACCACTTTCTCGTATGGGCCAGTCAGAAGATATCGCAGGGGCAGTTTTATATTTGGCCTCTGATCTTTCATCTTATGTCACTGGGCAGACTATTGTGGTAGATGGTGGCTGGATATTGCGTTAAAGTATTTAATTTTTTAAAGATATAAAACCATGAAAGGATTTAACATTAATATTGAAAAAGAGACTCTAGCTAACAATAATTTTCGTAAAGTTCTCTATACTTCCAAGCATAGTCAACTAGTCTTGATGAGTATTGCTCCAGGTTCAGAAATTGGCATGGAAGTGCATGCCGATAATGATCAGTTTTTTCGCTTTGAAGGTGGTCAGGGCAAATGCGTCATTGATGGTAATGAGTATGAGCTTAGCGATGGAGTGGCCATAGTAGTGTCAGCTGGCTCAGAGCACAACATCATCAACACTTCTGATAGTGAAGATCTTAAGCTTTATACTATTTACAGCCCAGCTCATCACAAAGATGGTATTGTCAGGGCTACCAAGGAAGAAGCCGAGACTAACGAAGAAGATTTTGATGGGCAGACTACAGAATAATGCTTCTCTCCGCCCGCGCTATACAGCGCGGGCGGTTTTTTTGTTATATTTGGTATATTATTAAATAGTAGTTTTTATGAAATATATAATATGGGTGCTTGGGGTAGGATAGAGGTCAGGAGTAGTCAAGTGGATTCTCATTTGGATCATTTATTCAATGATGGCCCAGCTCCAACAGGAGAGAGATATTGTATGAATTCAGCAGCACTTAGATTTGTGCCAAAAGAGGATTTGGAAAAAAAGGGTTATGCTGAGTACTTAAAATTATTTGAATAAGTGTATAAAAGATAATCTTTCTAGGGATTAGTTCTTTATTTGGAATAAAGGTCATTTTTTGGTATAATTGTCATATAAAATATAGATTTAATGAAGATTTTTTTTGGCAAAAAATTAAGGAAAATAGGGAGGGTAAGCATAATCTTTGTGCTTATTTTAGGTTGGATTTTTTCTGGCTGGCCACAAATTGGCAATTTTCCACCAAAAATAGAGCGTGTCTATGCTACTGATACTAATATATTGCCAAATGCTCAATCTGGCGATACCACGGGCGAATCAATATCAGAGATAACTGGCGATGATTCAGTTGCCAATCCAGATACCTTATCTTCGGTTAATGCTGGTGATAATACTTATACAGTTGATAAGGGCCTCACTATGTATCTTAGTAGTTTTGATACTAGCGGTATTGGTGGAGGAGATACTATATCAGGAGCGGTATTACATTTGCAATATGGAGCCGAAGATGGTTATTGTCCCTCTTGTGGTGGTTATAGTGTTCGTTATGACAATGGCTCTGGTCTAACAAATACTTCTATCACACCCACTGATATTTCTGGGTGGAGTGCCGATTTAACTTACGACCTCTATACCCAAGGTGTGGACACTCTTAGCGAGTTAGCGGCATTGGATGTTGAATTTTATAATAATGACGGCAAGGGACCGCAAGCAGTTCATTTTGATTATCTTTGGATTACAGTCACCCATACCAATACAGCGCCCAATGCTCCAACTCAAAATAATCCCAGTAATGGCCTAACCGACGTATCCATTACCCCTACTTTCACTATGACCGCTACTGATCCAGATAGCAATGATTTGAGTTATAAAGTAACTATTTATGCGCCAGCAGTAAGTTCTAAAACCCTAGATGCTTTAGGGGACGGCGTTTGGTATTTTCACGTACAACTTAGAAATCAGAATGGTTGGGGAGGAGTATCACATTTTAGGTTCCAGATTGATACCAAAGATCCAGAATATTTCAACATGGAGCAGGTGAAGGAAACTGACTTAAGTAATCCAACCAGAAGTTTTTTCTTTGATGCTGAGGATGCCACTTCGGGCATTGGCCATTATACTATCCAGATCGATGATAGTGAGGCCATAGAGTGGCGAGATGATGGTGAACATACTTATACAACTCCAGTGTTGGGTCCGGGCAAACACACCATCATAGTAAATGCCATGGACAAGGCGGGCAATTTTTTGACTAACGTCGATGATTTTATTATAGACCCACTCAGGCCTTGTGTTATAGAAGATTATCCTAGTGAACTTACCAACAAAGATCCATTTATAGTCAGGGGTACCTGTTATCCAAACTCACAGGTAGTATTGTGGCTACAAAGAGAGGCTACCGAGCCTCAGAGCTTTATATTCAAAACCGATGAAGCTGGCAAATTTGTTTTTGTAGCCGAAGAGAAACTTCGAGAAGGCATTTACCAGATGTGGGCAGAGGTGATTGATGAAAGAGGTGCCAGAAGTGAGGCCACAGAAAAATTTAAAATACTAGTTCAGCCTACCAAATTGTGGAGATGGGGAACTTTGACAGCCAACGTTTTATCTATCATTATACCTTTGGTTGCTCTATTGATTTTGTTTGTACTTATGATTTGGCTCTCTTGGCACAAAGTTAGGGTTTTGAGAAAGAGAGTCAATCGAGAAGCCGGCGAAGCACAGGTAGTACTCCACAAAGAGTTCAATCTACTCAAACGTCGTATTAGCAAGCATATTGTTCTTCTAGAAAAGACAGGCAAGAAACGTAAGTTGACTAAAGAAGAAGAGAAAATGGTAGTTCAGTTCAAAAAAGATTTGGATTATGTAGAGGAAAAAGTCCAAAAAGAAATTAAAGATATTCAAAAAGAAGTTAAATAAAAAAACAGCCCCAGAAATGGGGTTGTTTTTATAGCCTTTTTGCGGTAAAATTTACTTGTTATTATAAAGTTAAAGTAAACAAAAATGGCAAAACATGAAATGGAATCAATTGGTTCCTTATTAGGGCAGTCATGGCAGGTCTACAAAGATCATTTTAGCAAGTTTATGGCCTTGATCGCTATTTATCTATTGCCTTGGTTGGCAGTTGGCTTGATTACGGTTTTATTTAAAGCATCAAACTATCTTTTAGAAAATAGCCCAGTTTGGTTGGGGATAATAAATGTTTTCTTGGCTATATTGATGATGATCGGCGTGGTCCTAGGAGTAGTAATATATTTTAGTGCTCAGGCTGGAATTTTTGTCTTGATACAAAAAGCAAAAACCAAGATGTCGGTTATCAAAATATTTTATGAGGGCAAAAAATATGCCTGGGATTATTTTATTCTTAGCATATGGACGGTACTCTTTATTATTTTATGGACTTTACTTTTTGTAGTTCCTGGATTTATATTTTTGGTTTATTATTCAGTTGCTTTTTGGGTAATGTTTGTTGAAGGTAAAAAAGGACGAGAAGCTCTAAAGCGTAGCAAGCAATTGATCTATGGCAATTGGTGGAGAGTATTTTGGCGCATTTTTGTAGTCAACTTTTTTATTTGGGCTTTACTTGCCTTACCAACCTATTTTATGGGATCAAAAGAAACAGTAGAAACTTGGCGTGATATTAGCAATATTATCAATGTAATTATTGCTCCATTTTTGGTAGCCTATTCATATTTTATTTATAAGGACTTGGTTAAAATAAAAAGTAAATAATAATGAAAGAGAGATACAATTCAGACTATATCCATCATAAGGATTCTAAGATCTTATCGGGTATAAGGGATATTGTTTTTGGTTTAGAGGATGGTATGGTTTCGACCTTGGGCGCAATCACTGGTATTGCGGTCGGTAGTCAGAGTCACTTCACTGTGATTTTGGCTGGTGTGGTGATAATATCAGTCGAGTCTATTTCTATGGGTATTGGTTCTTATATTTCTAATTTATCTGAGCACGGAGTCATAAAACGTAAACTCTATGAAGAACAGACAGAGATAGAAGAATTTCCCGAAGAGGAAAAAAAAGAAATGGAGGAAATATACATTAGAGATGGTTGGCCAAAAGCCTTGGCTAGCAAGATGGCGGCCACTGCTGCTAAAGATAAGAAATTATTATTGCACGAAATGGCTCATCACGAGCTTAATATTATTCCCAATAAGCAAAGGCATCCTTGGCGAAATGGCTTTTTTATGTTTGTGGCATATATAATAGGTGGTTTTATTCCCTTGTTTGCTTATTTTATCCTACCAATAGGTCCGGCTGCTAAACTGTCCATAGGTATAACTCTCCTAGGTTTATTTTTCTTGGGTGCCCTTACTGCCAAGTACAGCAAAGGAAATTGGCTTAAGATGGGAGTCAGAGTCCTGGCCCTGGGTGGTGTGGCCTTAACGGTCGGATATTTAATTGGTAAATTTGCTAGCGTTTTAGCAAAGTAATCTAATAATATGGATATTTATAAAATAATTGGAGTCTTGGGATTATTATTGATATCAATTGGAGTGCTTACCCAAAAAAAGAACGAAGATCTATTTTACATTTTTGGCGGTATTTTCCTTTTGGTGTATAGTATCTATATAGCTGATTATATATTTATTGTTTTACAAATTGTTTTTACCTTGTCAGCTATCTATCATTTTGTTAAATAGAAAACAAGGAGTAAATAATTTTA
>CALDOH010000021.1 GCA_937912185.1 uncultured bacterium
GAAGCTTGGGCTGATGACAGGGGCCCAGATGTTTTTGCTATTCCGGTTACTTGGCTAAAGGATTATCAAAAACGTTTAGAGCCAGCACCAGCTAAAGTCACGATTCCAGTTCAAGAGGTTCAGGGCAGTATCAAGCAAGAAGTGGTTACTGTACTCAAAGATTTTAATGGCCTCAAACCAAGGGATATAGGTAGGCTATTTGTTCCAGTGGTTTATGAAGATGTAGTTCTTGATGAGCAGGTTTATGCTTTGCCTTATTATTTAGATACTCTTGTTACTTTTTATAATTCAGATTTACTTACCCAAAATGGTATTTCTCAACCAATCACAGATTTTCATGATTTGGTAGAACAGACACCCAAGCTTAGTAGGGCTACTGAAGATGGTAGAGTTTATCAATCAGCAGTAGCTATGGGAGGAACCGATAATATTCCTCGTTTCTTTGACGTTTTAGCAAGTATCATGCAACAATACGAAGTTAACGTTAAGGGTACATTTTTTGATCCGCTTGCTGGTCCGTCAAAGGCCAAGATAAAAGAGGTTTTTGGATTTTATACAGACTTTGCCAGAGCTGGTAGAGTTAGTTATAGTTGGAACAAGGATATGACCAACGCCTTTGAACTATTTGCTCAAGGACGCTTGGCTTATTTCTTTGGTTATAGTTATCATTATGATGAGTTAAGAGAAAGAGGCTTGCAATTTAATTGGAGCTTAACCAACTTTCCTCAGATTAGAGGAGCGGCCAGTACAAAGTACTATGCTGATTATTGGGTCTATGGTGTAGCCAAAAAATCTGCCAACAAAGATGCTGCTTGGAATTTTGTTCAAACCACAGCCACTGATGTAACTATTCTCAGAGAGTACTTAGGTCAAAATAAAAAACCAACCGCCCTAAGAGCCTTAATAGATGAGCAGTTATTAGATGAAGATGTAGAAATTTTTGTCTCTCAAGTACTAACAGCCGATAATTGGTATGATGGTTATGATATCAGCGCAGCTGAAAGGTATACCGGAGAAATAATAGACGCATTGATTTATGGTGACATGACACTTGAGGCGGCGATTGATCTATTTGCCGATCGTATAAATCAAACATATAGAAAACCAAATGAATAAAAAAATATTAACAATTGTTTCTCTATTTTTAATGGCTACTCCGCTCATTGCTAGAGCTGGATTCTTAGATGGTTTGGGTTGTATAGAAACAGGAGATTGTCAGATCAGGGATATTGAAACAGGCTTTGTCCTTTTGATGAATTTTGTTCTAGGGGGTATGGCCGCCATTGCTCTGATCTTCTTTGTTTGGGGAGGTTATCAGTGGTTGATTTCTGGTGGTAATGCAGAAAGGGTAAAGCGAGGACAGCAAATAATGATTAACACCCTATTTGCTTTGGTGGTAGCCTTTGGTAGTTATATTGGAGTTAGCTTTATAGTAAATGATTTGCTAAATGTAAACGACGCTTATAGAGTGGAGTCTGTTTGTACGGGCGTAATGGAAAAAGGAGAAGAGCGATGTAATGATAGCGAGGGTAATTATCGTTGTAGTGGCTATGTCTGGACAGGGGAAAATGAACAATATAATGGCCTATGTATGACAGAGTGTGCAATTCATAGCATAGATGATACTGCCGATGATTGGGCTTGTGGTGAGAGGTGGCCTTCATCTGTTGAGGGTACAGACTACTTAACCGGTCTTTGTCCCGGTGGAGCAGATAATGTTTGTATTAGCCAAAGTCGTAAGGCCGCTTTCTATGATGAGTAAGTAGATTTTTGATTAGAATTTATAATTATAATATGAAAATTTTTAAAAACAAAAGTAAGTGGTTGCTTGTAACTCTGGTATGGTTATGGCCCTTGGTTTCCCAAGCAAGTGGTAGCGTAGATTTACCAAACCCACTCAAGGCTCAAGATATACCAACCCTAGTGTCTTATATGGTACGAGGTCTTATGGGTATATCTGGCGCCATAGCCTTACTAATGTTGGTTTGGGGTGGTATAACTTGGATGACTTCTTCTGGAAATGCCGATCGTGTTAAGAAAGGAAGAGATACTATAGTTTGGGCCATCTTTGGTTTAGCGGCTATTTTTATGAGCTATGCAATTATAAACTTCTTATTTGAGACTGCCTTAGCTTAATAAACATGATTTTGGGTTGATAAAAAATTGGTTTTGTTTTATAATATAATTAAATTATCTTACAGAAAGAAAGGGGGTGAAAAAATGAGAAAATTTTTAACAGCTTTACTTTTGGTAGCACCATCAACCGCTCTTGCTCAGTCAGCAGATCCATGGGGCGCCAATGCATTACAGAACTTAAACATAGGTACTAAAAATATCGGCGATACTATCGCTGGTGTTATCAACGTTGTCTTAAGTTTCTTGGGTATCTTGGCTACTGGCATTATTTTGCTTGGTGGTTTCAAATGGATGACCTCACAAGGCAACTCTGATAAAGTTGACGAAGCTAAAAAACTTATCGGCGCTGGTGTCGTTGGTTTGGCTATCGTTCTAGTAGCTTACGCAGTTGCTCAGTTCGTATTGCTATCACTTTATAACGAAACTGTTTAATAGCATAGACCTATTTAGTCTAGACTATAGTAGGTCATTATTTATTAGTGACCTACTAGAGCTTGGACTAACAACTCATGAAAAAATTAATAAAAATTTTAAAGTATAAGGTATCATTAGGCATAGCCCTTTTTCCTTTGTTTGCTTCAGCTCAAACTCTACCTCCAGAATCCGAGCCATTTGCGCCAGCAACAAATAATTATGGCCTAGAAAAAGCAGCTCAAGGTACAGGAGTGATAAGGGATCGTCCGACCGATATTGTCGCTGTGCTAATAAACTTTATTTTAGGTTTTTTAGGAATGATATTTACGTTTCTTATTATTTTAGGAGGCTTCAAGTGGATGACATCTGCTGGTAATAAAGAAAAAGTACAGGAAGCCAGAAATCTAATTAAAAACGCTACCATTGGTTTAGCTTTGGTCTTGGTGTCTTATGCCCTTGCCAGGTTTATTATAGGAGCATTTAAAAAGACGTCTGCAGGCGCCATGTGTACTCCTGGCGTAGATCCTGGTTGCTATGGTCCACCAGCACCATAATCGATTATTCTATGAAATACATAAAATATAAAATTATACTATTGATAGCTCTCTTTCCGTTGACAACACTGGCCATACAAGAGTTAGATACAGCCGCTGGAGGAACAGGGCTTATTACTAGAAAGCCAGCTGCTATAATTGGTACAATTGTAAATGCTTTGTTGGGATTTTTGGGGACTATTTTTACTATTTTGATTATTTTGGGAGGCTTTAAGTGGATGACCTCTGGAGGTAATGAACAAAAAGTACAGGAAGCCAGAGAGCTGCTCAAAAATGCTGTTATAGGTTTATTGGCGGTAGGCCTTTCATATGGTGCGGTTCGTCTAGTATTAATGGCCTTAAAAGATTCAGGTAGCGGAGGTCCGGCGTCTACAGAAACATAAAATTATGAGATTTATAAAGTATAAATTAATATTATTGATAGCCTTCTTTCCTTTACTTGTTTCAGCTGATGAATGGTATGGTCTAGATGAGGCTGCTGGTTCTGCTGGCTTGATTACCCGTAAACCATCTGACGTGGTAACTAATATTATTAATGCCTTATTAGGACTGCTATCTACTTTATTTGTAGTTTTGATTATCTTAGGAGGCTTCAAATGGATGACCTCTGGCGGCAACAAAGATAAAGTACAAGAAGCTAGAGATTTGCTTAGAAATGCAGCTATTGGTTTGGTCATAACAGTATTATCTTATGCCATTGCTAGATATGTTCTCAGTGAATTTAGGAAAAATACTGGAGTTCAGATTCCAGTAACCACTTAATTATTTTTTATAAATAAATATCCCGCCCCCGACCAAAAGGTCATATGGGGGCGGGTTTTTTGGTTGACGGCATTCGTCTACCAGCCCGGACGGGCTCGTTTGATGTGGATGCCGCGGGCATAACGCTTGCCCATAAAGATCTTGTCTGCTTTAGCCGGAATGCTTGTGCAGACGCTTTGGGGGGAGACTTGGTTGCGGTCGACGTTTTCGGCCGGCCACCAGGAGTACTCGTAGGGCACGC
>CALDOH010000022.1 GCA_937912185.1 uncultured bacterium
GTATTGTCCAAACAGGTCCAAATAACCAATTCGGAGGACTAAAATTTAATTGGATCAACTGACTATACCAAGAGTCTGGTCCAGTCTTGGTAAAAAGCGAACCCAAAACTCCAGCTGACATACAAATGATTATTGAAATCAAAAGTCTACTTAATTTATTTATTTTCATTAATTAGCCCCTCCTTGATTTAAAAATATCTGATCAGGTGTTACCCAATTACCCATTGGATTGGCATTGCAAGCCATAGCCTCATAACCAGATTCTTCTTTACTAATTGGTTGCCCTCCATGCCCATAAGCCCAGATGACTGCCTCCATGAAAGTGCCGCCACTAGTCTGACATCCTCCCAAGTCAGTATAAGGACAAGTATTCTTAGAAAAAACCCCCGCACCACCACAATTGAGTTGCATTTGTTCATCTGTCCAGAAACTGCCTATATAATCCAAACAATGACTCTTGTCACTGATGGTATTACAAGAACCACGCACTTTATATTCTGAACCAACCTCTTCAAACACCTCCTCTACCGCCTGTACTGTCTCGTCTATCTCGTCTTGAGTGGGTGGATTACCATCCTTGCCACAACCAGTCAAAAATAGAGCAAAAAACAAAAGCGCTGCTACTTTGTTCATAACTTTATTTTAAAAAATAAACTACTGGCAAGGCTCTTCTGGTATTGAAGCAGAAGGATTACCGTGCTTGACCCAATCACCATTTTCGCAAATCCAGGTGTCTTCACTACCCCTAAAAATCAAAATTAAAAAGGCCAAGACTAAAAGCACAATAATGACAATAAAAAATTTTGGTGGTTTCATAATTTTAAACTTAAATTCTATACCATAAATATACTATATTTTGAGCAAAAACACTAGTATAGCATTGACAAATCAACAAAAATAATGTATATTAGCTCATTCGTCCGTTCCCTCAACCCCAATGAAAGAGGTCATACCAATGTCCACACAAGCACTCTTCAACGCCCGCATGCTCTGGGTTGTCGATCAGTTGGTCACAGCTGCCGTCAAGCTCGACGGCAATCCCTCGCCAGAGAAACAAGGCGGCTATCTGACCGTCATCTGCGGAAACAATAGCGTGATGGAACTCCAATCCATCATCGGCCAGATCGTCCTGGAGAAGAAGGACAAATACCGAGAATTCTCCGAGGAGAAGCCCACTCGCCTGATGTGGAATCCTGCTCACGTCTCAAGCCACCAATCCCGCGACCCGGAAAACGGTCAGTGGGGAGGCGCTATCCGTGCCGGCAAATACTTCATCGGCTTCTCCGGCCTGCCGGAACTCCTCGATGAAGCCGTCGTCACCGTCGCCGCCTGGCACATGAATCTGATCACCAAGAATGACATCCGTCCCATCGTCGAGGCTAGCAGCAACCCCTTCACCTATCCCCTGTTCAACAGCCTGCTGAGCATCCCCGAGATGCCGGCCATGCCTGCCTAGGCCTCATACCTTTCGTACCCCGTCAGTTCAACTGACGGTTTTTTATTTTCTCTCAACAAAGCTCGAGGCAAGCAAATAAAAAAACCACGCCTAGGCGCGGTAATGAGCTATTTCTGTTCTTGGTCGGTCTTGGGCTTGGCAGGCATCTTGCCCGTCTTGATCCAGCGCTGGATATCCGGATACTCATCGAAGTCCAGCCAACGTAGAGCTTCTTCGCTCAAACCAAGATCATCCAGATCATATTCTCGATCCAAGACCGGATTCTGAGCAACAGCAAAAGCTGCTTGAAGTACACGAAACTTGTAGGTACCGGAAGTTTCTTCCTGACTCTGGAAAACGATGTTGTGAATGATACTGATATAGGCCACCAGCTGCTTATCCCAGAGTACCGGCAAAAGATAACCGGCGTGCTTGACCCAGCACCCATGCCGAGAAACTGCATGGATACTGACGAACTGATCCAGAGCTTGCCGAATGAGATCAGGAGCACAGTCCCGGCCGATCAAAGCCTTGACGCAACACTCAGCCTCACAAGGACGGCTAATATCACGAATCATAGAATCAACGCGATCTACCTGACCATTCATGATGGCCGCATACAGAGAAGCTGAATCAAATGACATCACATTCCTCCTTGAAGGGGTAAATCAACAATCCCGACTAAATTATTAGGGAACTATACTGATAAAATACTATATTATAAAAATATTTTTTAGTCAACCAAAAAACACCCTTTCGGGTGTTTTTTAAATTATTTTATTTTTTCAAAAAATGATCAATATCGTCTACAATCTTATCCAAGTGCTGATCTTTAACAAAA
>CALDOH010000023.1 GCA_937912185.1 uncultured bacterium
GCCAGACAACGATAGTAGGGATCAGGTCATTACCGAACATTATGTCAGGCCCAGTGATACTAGCAATCCTGATATTGCTGCCTATATTTTTTGCCGTTTAAGGCAACTTTTTTTGGCTATGCTAGCCAACACACCCTATCGGTTGTTGTTTGCTACTCACGGCAAAAACCCTCTGTCTATCGAGATTCTCGTCGATCACAAGGAATAGTCCGTCTTTTTTAAAAAGGCGGTTTTTTATTTTATTATTCCCTTATCGAGAAGCTCTTTGAAATAAATATCTAATAGTTTTTCTGGCATGAGCCTGATTTCATCTAGGTCAAACCATTTGTATTCATCGTGCTCTTCGTCTAGAACGGGCTCACCAGATATTTCACCGACATAAGTCATACGGACTATATGACGGCCAGGTACACGGAGGATGTCTTGAGCAGCAATTAGCTGAGGCTCTTTGATTAAATCAAGCTGAGTTTCTTCTTTGATCTCGCGTTTTAGATTTTTTAGCAGAGGACTGCCGGCATCTATCCTGCCACCGACAATATCCCACTTAGCACCAACTTCAGGGTATTTGTCAGGATTCCTCCTTACTAGCAAATATTTTCCCTCTGGATTTTTGAGCAAGGCTTTTACACCTACTTGTAGTATGATTGGTTTTTTATTGGCTGAGTTCATAAGTTTTCTTCTAAAAAGGCTTTTAAAGAGTCTAAATCTTTTTTATCTTTATCATAGTGATAGGTGGTGATTCCGACAGACTGAGCACTCTTGACTGCCTCTTCGTTGTGTTCAAAATATATGACGTCCTCAGTTGATAGCTCAAACCTTTCCAAAAAAGTTTTGTAATACATAGGGTCGGTTTTGTCTGGATTGTGGGCTAAGCTGAAAAGCTCGTAGGGCATATCAATCAAAGCGTAGTTCTTTTTTTCCTCTTCACTAGCATTTGTTAAAATTATTTTTGGATTTGGAAATTCATCCAACATTTTTTGCATTGCTACAAAAACACCCACTTCTTTTATGACCAAAGTATTAACAGCGTCTACTAATATTGTTTTCATATTTTTATTTTATGATTTTTGCACTAGCTGGTAAATTTTTTTGGATAATCTCTAGATCATATTCTGAATAATTATTGCCTGAGAGATCTAGGGTTTTTAAGTTTTTTAAATTACCCAATTCATTAGGTAGACCAGTGAGCTGATTTTCGGATAAATCCAATATTTCTAATTTTTGTAATTGACCAATTTCTGCTGGTACGCCAGTCATTTTATTTTTACTGAGATTCAAAGATTTGAGATTTTGTAGGTGTCTAATTTCTCCTTGAATAGCACCAGTCAGTTGGTTGTCTGATACATCTAGATCTTCTAGATTTGTTTGTTCAAAAACATAGTCGGGTATTTTGGCTAGACCCTGCCCACTTAGATCAAGTATATTACTTGAATTGACACCCTGTTGCTGGGTAACTCCTGAATCATTGGCATTTGTCGGCGCTGCTTGCTTGGTAGTACAACCACTAAAAAGGATGGCTATAGCGATCATACTAAATATAGTAATTTTCATATTTTTTTTGATTAGTTTATAAATTCACTTAAGTTTAAAAATTCAATTTCTTCCCTAGTTGCCTTGAGGTCTTTGAAGGTAAAATTTTGAGTTTCATCATCAAAAGCCATGCAACAATCTTTGATTACTTTGATATCAAAGTTACGATCATAGGCATCTTGGACCACACTTCTGACACAGAGGTTGGTCAAAATACCACAAACTACAATTTCTTCGATTCCTAGTAATTCTTTTTCTAGATTGGTTTTAAAAAATGGACTGATTTTATTTTTAGTAATGAAAGTATCATCATCTTTTTTATTGAGCTCGTCTATTATTTCTACATTGGAGGAATTTTCTACAAAAGCGTCATCAGTATCTTTTTCAATATGCTGAGTCCAAATTATTTTGTAGTCTTGGCTTCGACAAAAATCAAGCAGTTGGTTAGTTGTGGTAATTGCCGAAGAAATATCGCCAACATAGTAGTCTGAATTTTTGTCCAGCCACTCTTTTTGAAAGTCTATTAGCAGTAAAGCTTTTTTGGGCATAGTATTATTTATTTATCTATTTTTAGGGGTCCAAATATTTTCCCACCATTCAGAAACAGCAGCGTCTAATATTTCTCGGCCTAGTTTTTTGGCAGAGTCGGTTTTGAGATTGTGGTATTGAACTTTCTCTTTGTCAGCGTTTCCTTTTCCAGAAAGCCAAATTTCTGCCTCTTTGTTTCCCTGATGAGTGTATTCTTTGAGTAGTAGTATCTGATCAATTAGGTCAGCATCCTTGGCAATGATAGCTTCTTTGCTTTCTCGAGCTTCAAACTCTTGATCAATTTCAAATAAGTCAGCAAAAGGTAAATCTCCTAATTGGTCTTTGGAGATTTCGTCTTCAAACACTTTTATATACTTTTTGTGTACATAATTATGATCACCACTCCTTACTTCTTTGGTGTCATGCAAGAGGGCCATCATGACTGTTTTGTAGGGATCAGCATTTTCTAGTTTGGCCAAAAACCAAGCAATGATAGTCACTCGATAAGAATGAGTGGCTATGTTGTCTGATAGATCTTGAGACAAGAGCATTTGTTGATGCATTCTTGGTAGTTTTCTCATTGTGCCAAGCTCAAACAAGAAGTCGGTTATTCTTTTGCTATTATTATCTTTTTCCATATTTCGTATTAATTTTATATACTCATCATAGCTAATCTAGGACAAAGTGTAAAATAGCTATATATTGACAAAATCGCCTAAATATAGTAATATAAGCAATCCGGTTTAACAATAACCTTGTCCTTTGAGAAAGGGGGCAATCATGTCCGAGCTACTGTCAATTGCGGCTAGCCTGTTCATGGTTGCCGTAGTTATAACGTATTTTCTGCAAGTTCGAGACAATGTTTCGACACCCAATCCGGCCACTTGGCTGATCTGGTCTGTGGTCTCGACCATGAATTGTATTAGCTATTTTTCTGTGGTTGAGGGCAATGTTTTCAAGTTTTTCGTGACAGTCATCGTGGCTGTCGGCTTGAGCATCGTCTGCATCTACACTCTGCGTACTGGCAGGTTTGGTAAGATTGGCTGGGTGGAGATAATTTCACTCTTGTTGGCAGTAGCTGTTGGTGTGGTTTGGAAAACCGCTGGTCCCAAGCTGGCCAATCTGGCTCTGCAGGTGATCTTTGTGATTTCCTTTATCCCCACTATCCGTGGGCTGATCAAGGGAGAGCTCAAGGAAAGGCCGCGGCCTTGGATCTTAGCGGTTACCGCCTATGTCTGTCAGGTTCTATCTCTTCTGGCCGACTGGCAGGGAGACTGGATCTCATTGGTTTATCCCGTTGTCAACGGAATTATCGGCAACGGCTCTGTCGCTGCCATCATTCTGTACCAAGCGAAGCATCAAGCTTCTAGGCCTCAGCTGAGGAGGATGAAATGAACGACTATACTCCGGTGCTGGGTGTGGGAGCAGCTCTGCTCCATGGTACGGCCTATGTGCTGTATAATATCCAGACACACTTCGGGCAGTCCAAACCCAATCCGGCTAGCTGGTCGGTCTGGACGGTTTTGGCCATCATCAACGCTTTTTCCTTTCAGGAGCTGAGCGGAGACCTGGTATCCACTCTCCAGTCTTTCATCGGCTCGGTGGCTTGCATCTTCACCTTTGGCTATGCTTTGCTCAACGGCAAGTTTAGTCGATTGGGTCGCAAGGAGTGGTTTACTCTGGCGATGGCCTTGTTGGCTGTCATGGTTTGGTGGATTTTCCAGAACGCGGCTTACGCCAACATGATTGTTTTGCTGGCCATTCTGGTTTCATTCAAGCCGACTTTTGATGGTGTTTACAAGGATCCCTTCAAAGAGGTTCCTAGGTCGTGGTGGCTTTGGACTTTAGCCTATGGGTTGACAACTGCGAGTGTCTTGATTCGTCATAAGCCACTCTTGGCTCTACTGATGCCAGTTGCTCTGATGATCGCCCATGGGTCGATCGCTGTACTTTCGTCGCAGAGTCGTAAGGATAGATATTCTCAGGTTTTCGAACAGGAGGAATAGAGATGCACAGCAAAGGTCTTTTCCGTTTTCAGCTGCTGGGTGTAGTGCTGGCCTTCAGTGCGATTGGTTTCTACGCCAGCCTGTTTCTGGGCATTGCCTGGCTGATCGCGCCGATCGTCGGCTGGATCTTCTGGCAGGAGATCAGGCGTCCGGCTCTGCTGGCTGCTTTGGCCCTGGGACTGTTTCTGGGCGGGCTGCCTCTGTGGAGCATCTTTGCCTCCACCTTCGAGTCCTGGCCCATCCGCCTGCTGCTGATCGTTTCCGTGCCGCTCTGCCTTTTGGCCGGAGCATTGGTCAAGCAGATTCACCTGATCAGTCGTCGCAAGGACATTCTGTTCATCAGTGCCTGCTAGGGCACATATCGTGGAGGTAAGACCTTGAAGAAATCGACAGTAGATTGCTATCCGCAGGGTAGCGCCGAGTACGTGGTCATGCACGCCCGCTGGCAAGCCAGTCGTGGTCGTCGACCTTCGGCCACCCTGTCCTTTATGCGCAATCCGCGCCAGGCTCTGGCCTGGGCGAGGCGCTACGCCTACTTCCCGGATACCGAGACCGGTCTGTATCTCAACGGTCAGGTGCCTGAGGACTACAAGTGCGGCGAGTGCGGTGCCCACGGCGTCAAGCTGTGGCGGTTGTACCAGACTTTCCTGGATCACCAGCAGTTCACCTGCGCTGAGTGCTCGGCCAAGGCCGAGGACAAGGACATCAGCGGCATCAACGCCGACGGCTGTATGCCTTGCGAGCTCGGTTGTGGAGATACCGACCAGATCGGTTGGCGAGTGCCGGCCATTCCCACTGAGGAGCTGGACACCTACTGGGGCTATAGCTCCGTACCGCAGCCGGGCTGTGACTGGTGGCGCAAGCTGCCCAACACCACCAAGAAGGCCGCGGTGGCCTAGCCCTGTTCAAGAGCGATTGCTTGTATTGGAAAACCCAAGGAGTGTTACATGGAACTTAGCACAGAAATTCTTGCCAGATTCGTTGGCGGCGATATCGAGATCCAAAACGGCGGAGAGAACTATCTCTTCCGCGGTCCGATCAAGACCGCCACTGTCGACGGCGAAGATGTCATCATCGAGTTCGAGTGGACGGCCAAGAACGATGGTGGACCCAATCGGCCCACCAAGACCTGGACCATCGTCGGGAACAAGATCTACGCGATCAGCATGATGATCTACTCGGCTTCCGAGAGCGATGGCAGGATGATCCTGCAGTCGTCCATCATGGGCGAGCTCACGGTGTTGTTCCCGCCCGGCGGGAGCAAGCTCGACCCGGGTCGCGTCAGCGGCCTCTAGAACCAGTTCTTTCATACCATCGACAAGTTCGGTGGTTTTTTATTTATGTATTTTAGTTATATAATTGACAAAATGGCTAATATATGATATATTAGCGCATTAATCAATTTGACTAATTCTGGTCATTGGTTAGCACTTTAATAGCTCTAAGGAGGTCGTGATGACAGCTTCTCTGTTGTTCTGGTTCCAAGTCATCATGGCTTGGGCATATATGATTCCGCAGGTTTCACAAATCCTGCGCGGCAAAACCGGAGGACTCACACTCGCTATGTGGGTCATTTTCATGGGTTACCTTTTCGTCAGCCTTTCCCTAGCCACTTTGGCTTGGCGAGAGAAGAAAGATAAGATTCGCCTCTATACTGTGATCATCTTTGCTCAGTGGACTGTGTTCATCTTGGTGTTGTTCATCATGTGTATCAAATCGGTCCACTGGTCAGCTGGCGACACCGTAGTTTGTATTGCCGTTGCGATTCTCTCTGTCATCACAGTCTTTCGAAGTGGGCTCAAAGCCCCTATGACTCGTGGTTGGCTATCAGTCTGGTGCAAAGGCATTCCACAACTATGGATGGCCCATGTGATGTGGTCTACCCACAGCGCTGAATGGTTGCCGCCATTGTCGCTTTTGGCTAGCAACGCCACTTCCATTCCCAGGCTTATTCAGATTTACCTACAAGGTAAACGCGGCGGCTGGGATCAGGCGACCAAAGGACTCATGCTAGGGGAAACAGCTAATGTCGGCACTTGGCTCGTAGTCACCCTGGTGTGGTTCATCCTTAGAATATTTTAATCGTAAGACCTGAGCATGTCTCAAGAATTGCTCCCCGCTAGGTAACTGGCGGGTTTTTTCTTTTTGTTGTAAGTCTATTTAGGGCAAATAAAAAACTCTCGTTATTAGTAGCGACGAGAGCCGACTCTCTTGCGTAGGCTGACCCGAACTTGATTTTTGCCGACTTCTTGGCCGACAACCTCGTAGGTCCAGGTACGTCCATGGTTGCGACGGGGGAAAATCAGTGAGGGTTTTTTGAAAACATTGACCTTGATTTGCTGTTTCCAGGTTTTGCCGTTCTTGAGGCAGACATTGATATAGAAAACATATTCAGAAAAGTTTTTATAGCAAAACTTGATTGTTACCCGATGACCACCCAGTCTAATGCTTTTGGTCTGGCCAACCTTGAGGATAGTAGTGTTTCTCCCTTTGGTCTTGTAGAGGATAAAGACTGTAATAGCCAGCAGACCGATTATCAAACCTATGTTCTGCCAAGTCACGATGGTCTCCTTTGCATTGTGAGTTCAGTCAATTTGTAGGTACTTTTTACTT
>CALDOH010000024.1 GCA_937912185.1 uncultured bacterium
CTGCCAAGGCTACACCCAACCCCGCAGCTAACAAATCCAAAAAGTATAGCTGTTTTATTTTTTGACTATAAGTTCTAAACACTAGAGACAAAAATATATTACCCAAAGTAAAAGGTATGGCTGCCAAAACAAAAACCAAGAATTGAATTAGTAAAGAATTATTAGGATTAATCTGGAGAGATAAAATCAAAAAAAGTACAATAGAAATACTATAGACAAAACTAGTCATCGCTAATATTTTTTTTATTACCCATTCATCTATATCTCTATCTAGAGACAAATAAACTATTAAACCACCAATAGCAACACCAAATAATGCCACTGATATACCAAGGAAAGCTACATTGGAATAAAGTATAACCGACAAAAATCTAATCAGAGAAATCTCAAAAATTAAAATACTAAGTGCAGTAAAAAATACACTTAGAGATAAATTATTTTTGCTCATATTGTTTTTATAAACAAGCTATTAATTCTATAAAATATTGATATTATTATACCAAAAAACCCCGCTAGAAGCGAGGTTGAGTTTTTTGATTTATAATTTAGTCTTCTTTAACCTTAAAGCGTTAATTACCACCGAGATACTGCTAAAGGCCATGGCGGCAGCTGAAATGGCGGGATTTAATAATCCTAAAGCAGCAATTGGGATACCTACACTATTATAAATAAAAGCCCAAAATAAATTCTGCTTAATATTTTTTAAAGTATTTTCAGATAATGAAATAGCCTGAGCCGCTTTGAGTAAATCTCCTTTAACTAATACCACATCGCCAGTCTCTACTGCTATATCAGTACCGGTGCCCATAGCAATACCGATGTCTGCTTGAGCTAGAGCCGGTGAATCATTGATACCATCTCCTACCATAGCCACTACTTCTCCTTTAGCTTGTAATTCTTTTATGATTTTAACTTTATCCTCTGGCATAACCTCTGCTTCGACCTGATCAATACCAACTTGCTTGGCTATTTCATGCGCCACGGCTTTATTATCACCTGTCAGCATAATTGTCTTAATACCTCGTTTTTTAAGAAGCTTAATAGCGTCAATAGATGTATCTTTTAAGCCATCCTGAACAGCAAAAAACCCAAGTAGTATTTTGTCTTTGGAAAAACCAATAATAGTATGTCCTTTGCTAGCATAATCATCAAGCTGTTGTGCAGATGCTTCGACAGCTACATTATTCTCTTTCAAAAACCTAATACTACCCACTCTATATATTAAATTATCACTTGTGCCTTCAATACCCTTACCAGTTACTGCTTGAATCCCTGATAAAGTTTTTGTTTTATCAATTTTTTTATTATCCTTATACCAATCAATAATACTCTTGGCCAAAGGATGCTCTGAATTAGATTCTAATACATAAGCCAGTGGCAACAATTCTTCGGCTTGATTATTGGTAGCTACCCAAGCTTGCACTTCAGGACGACCTTTAGTGATAGTACCTGTTTTATCAAAAGCAATAGCCGTTATTTTATGCATCTTTTCCAGAGAATCAGCTTTTTTAATAAGTATACCCAAAGATGCTCCTCGGCCAGTACCTACTACAATAGAAATTGGTGTAGCCAATCCTAGAGCACAAGGACAAGCAATAATAAGCACCGTCACAGTATAAATAAGCGCTCTGGCCAAATCACCAGATACACCAAACCAGCTTACGAAGGTAACAATAGCTATAATCAAAACCACCCAAACAAAATATTTTGCTACTTTATCAACCAATTTCTGAATAGGTGCTTTGGACATTTGGGCTTCCTGAACTAATTTGACTATTTGAGCCAAGACTGTTTCTGCACCAACTTTTTCAGCCTGCATTGTAAAAATTTGATTACCATTGATGGTGGCGCCTATTACTTTATCTTTTAAACTCTTGTCTACTGGGATACTCTCGCCAGTCACCATGGACTCATCAATGGTAGCTGAACCATCTATCAAAACACCATCTACTGGTATTTTTTCTCCTGGCTTTACCAAAAGTTTGTCACCTGCGTGCACTTGCTCAATCGGCACATCTTCTGCACTACCATCAGTCTTTAATCTATGAGCTACTTTGGCAGATAACTGCAATAACTTTTTTATAGCCTCAGATGCCTGTCCTTTGGCCCGAGCTTCTAAATACCGGCCTAGTAATATAAAAGTAGTTATGATAGCAACATCCATAAAATATTCTACCTTTTCTTCTGTAAATAAAGTTGTGTATGAAGAATAAAGAAAAGCAGCTCCAATTCCCAAGGACACCAAAGTATCCATATCTGGTCTCGCTTTAAGTAAAGATGGTACACCTACTCTGAAAAAATCTCTACCCGCATAAAGAACTCCTAACGATAATAGAAGCATTATAAAATGTCCATTTGGTATTTTGATAACAAAAGATAATGCCAAAATAATAACTGACAAAATACCAGCTAACCATAGTTTATATAAACGTTGTTTAACTGCTTTATTGCTTTCGGCAGCAGCATGAGCACTATGATCGTGCCCAGACATTTTTTCACCAGAAGGCATCTGATGTTCTTCAGAAGACATGTTGTGATGTTCTTGCTCACTACGATCAGCCATATTGCTTTTTGAATCCACACCAAATCCCGACATAAGTATGGCGTTGTAACCAGCTTTTTTGACAGTCTTTATTATATCATCAACCGAAACTTTATCTTCATCATATTCTACACTAGCCTGCTCTAGAGCAAAATTCACCACTGCCTTACTAATACCAGTTAATTTAGATAAATCACTTTCAATGTGATTTACACAAGAAGCGCAACTCATGCCATCTATATTAAGTTGTATTTTTTTAGACATAATCTATTTTATTAAAAATTATTCTACAATAAATTTACCACGAACCATACCCATCCAGCAAGAAAATCCAAAAGTGCCAGCTTTGATCGGAGTAAATTCAATAATATTATCCCCACTGTGAATATCTTCTTTAATATTTAAATCTGGTGCAATGATACTACTAGTACAACCCGAAGCCTTGGTACCGTCTATAATCCACTTGACTGGTATACCTTTTTTGAGCTTGAAAGAATTTGGACTATAACCACGATAATCAATAACCATATTTATAATTTGGGTATTAGTAGCATTGACTACTTGGCCTACTTCTTTTTTGGCTAGAAAATCTATATTAATACCTTGGATAGCCAAAGCAGATGCCATAGTATAAAAAGCAAAAAATAATATTATAAAGCCAATTGCTTTCTGGACTACCACTGTCTCCATGTTTTTGAACTTGGTAGTAGCTACTCCTAATCCTAGTAGGACTGGTGAAGTACCTAGGGCAAAAAGAAACAGAGTCAGCCCTCCAGTCATAAAATCTCCCGATGACATAGCAAAAAGTTGCATGCTCTGGGTAAAGCCACAGGGTAAAAAGAAAGTAAAAGCGCCTAGTACAACTGGAGCCATGGCATGCTCTGATTCCTGTAACTTTTTCCAAGCACCCATGCTCTTTTTTGGCATTCTAATACCCAGGGTGCTCAGTGATGGTACAAAACCTAAAACATTTAAAGCCAACCACACCAAAACTAAAGCAATAAAAACTGTGAACCAGCTCATAAATAAGTCTGATATGCTAAACCAAGAACCAAGCATGCCTAGTACTCCCCCTAGTATAAAAAATGTTACCAGACGTCCCAGATGAAATAATAAATGTGGTTTTAAATTTCTTTGATAAAAACTACCCCTAGCTTGATGCTTACTTGCAAAAGACATTACTACTGCCCCTACTACTACCAGACAGCTGGAGATCGAAGCCACCATACCAATAATAAATGCTGCCCCATAATTGATATTACTAGTGTCTGCCTCTATCCAATTTAAAAGACCTATCCATTGTAAATATTTATAGACTAAATATAGTCCACCTACCAAAAGCACAGAATAAAACCATTGTTCGGTTGTAACACGGACTTTTTTTTTGATTGGTTCGGTAGAGGCCTGATAACCCAATTCTTCTATCTTCTTAATAATATCATTGATGGGTAATTCTCCTTCATTATATCCTATATCAGCCTTACCATGTCGATGACTAATTTTTACAGATTTTATACTCTCTATTTCTTCCAAAGAATCTACAATCAAAATCTCACAAGAAGTACAAGTCATACCTGCTATGTATATTGATTTACATTGCTTATTTTTCATAATCTAATAAAA
>CALDOH010000025.1 GCA_937912185.1 uncultured bacterium
GACAGTAAAGGCTGAGCCAAATAAAGTTGAAAGTGGAAAGGCTCCATTTAAGCCTAAGCCTAAATTTGGTCAGAAGCGGCCAATGCGACCTCGTAGACCAGGTGGTGGTAGACGCGTAGAAAGACCAAAAGATGAATTTGAACAAAAGATGGTTGATCTAGCTAGAGTTACTCGTGTTATGGCTGGTGGTAAGCGTATGAAATTCAGAGCTTGTATGGTTATTGGTGATAAAAAAGGCCGCGTAGGTGTTGGTATTGCTAAGGGCGTTGATGTAGCTATGGCTATTCAAAAAGCAGTTGGTAAGGCCAAAAAGAATATTATTACTATTCCCATTATTGATGGTACCATTCCTCATAAAGTAGAGATCAAAAACAAAGCCTCTCGTTTGATGATGAGACCTGGTAAAAAGGGTAGTGGTATCAAAGCTGGTGGTGTGATGCGCATTGTAGTTGATTTAGCTGGTATCAAAGATATTGTGTGTAAGATTTTGGGAACTAACAATAAAATTAATAATACTAAAACTACTTTGATGGCTTTGAGTTCATTTATTGGTCAAGAAGAAAAAAAGATTGTTGCCAAACCCAAGGAACTTAAACAAGTAGATGGTGATAAAATACCAAATAAAGAAATTAAGAAATAAACGCTATGTTGACGTTACATAATTTGGAAAATAAAAAATCAGCTAAGCACCGTAGAAAAAGAGTTGGACGTGGTAATGCTTCTGGTATGGGTACTTATTCTACCCGTGGTTTGAAGGGCCAAAAGTCTCGTTCTGGTGGTAAATCAGGTTTAGCTGTTAGAAGTATCAAGAGTTATTTACTTCGTATTCCTAAAGTACGTGGTTTTAAGGCACTCACAAATAAGATGGCAGTCGTCAACATAGGTGATTTGGATAGACTTTTCAAAGACAAGCAAAAAATTAATGCTCGTGATATGCTTAAAGTAGAGCTGATTCATACTATTGGCAACGGTGTTAAGGTCTTAGCTCAAGGTAAAATTACCAAAGCTTTGATAGTTGAAGCCAATGCTTTTTCTAAAGATGCTATGGATAAAATCAACAAAGCTGGTGGTAAGGCAGTAGTAGTTGGCAACAAAGAAGTAAAGCCAAAAGAAAAATCTGCCAAAGCAGCTTCGCCTGTAGAGCTACAGCCGAAGGAAGATAATCAAACTAAGACAGAATAACATAAAATTATGTTAACCAAATTACAACAAATTTGGAAAGCCAAGGACATACGTAATAAAATTATATACGTACTACTCCTTTTGGTTGTTTTCAGAATAGCCGCTCATATTCCAGTACCAGGAGTAAATGTGGGCGACCTTAGAAGCTATTTTGAAGGTAACCAGGTTTTGGGATTGTTAAATCTATTTTCTGGTGGTGCCATGCAAAACTTTTCTATAGTTATGCTTGGTGTTGGTCCTTACATTACTGCTTCTATTATCTTCCAATTATTAGTGATGATTGTGCCAAAGTTAGAAGCCTTACAAAAAGAAGGGGAGTATGGACGTCAGAAAATAAATCAATACACTAGAATCCTTACCATACCTCTAGCTTTTATTCAGGGTTATGCTTTTATTAGACTATTATCTAGTCAAACTGGTGGTAGATTTTTGGCAGACATTTCTCCAATGCAACTAGCAACCACTATGGTGATTATCACCGCTGGTACTATCTTTTTGATGTGGCTAGGAGAACTCATTACGGAAAAGCAAATTGGTAATGGTATTTCCCTACTGATTTTTGCTGGTATTGTGGCTAGATTACCTCAATCACTATTAAACACTATCGCGGCTTTTGATCGGGGTATGGTATTGAATTTACTTATTTTTGTAATAATTGCCTTGATTACTATTGCAGTTATAGTCTTGATTACCGAAGGTACGCGTAATATTCCAGTCTCTTATGCTCGACACGTGGTAGGTCAAAAGAGTGTTGGTGGTGTTCGTACTCATTTACCACTTAGAGTAAATCAAGCTGGTGTTATCCCAATCATCTTTGCTATTTCAGTTATTTTAGTTCCACCAATGTTGGCTCAATTTTTTATAAAATCAGATGTCTCTTGGGTAGCTAGTTTTTCTCAGTGGATTATTGATACTTTCCAAAACCAAACAGTGTATGCTGCTATGTATTTCTTGATGGTATTTTTCTTTACCTTTTTCTATACTTCAGTTATATTCAAACCTAAGGAGATTTCAGAAAATTTGCAAAAGCAAGGTGGTTTTATTCCTGGTATTAGACCAGGTCGACACACCTCAGATTACCTAGGTAGTGTTATGAATAGAATTATTTTAGCTGGTGCTTTGTTCTTGGGTATAATTGCTGTACTACCAGTTATAGTAGCACCGATTACTGGAATTCAGACCTTAAGTCTTGGGGGCACCAGTTTGCTGATTACTGTGGCGGTCGTCATAGAGACGGTCAAGCAGATAGACGCTCAGCTGGTGATGAGAGATTACGAAGGATTTTAAAGATAAGATAATAAGCCCCCCGCCAAGCGGGGGGCTTTGATTTATAGGTTTATTTTGTTATAATTTAAATTGCTCTAAATATTAAATTAGTAAGTAAATCAATGCAGAAAATAATACTTTTAGGACCACAGGGCTCTGGTAAAAGTACTCAGAGTCAGTTAATGGCTGATACTTTAGGAGTAACAAGAATATCATCTAGCGGCTTACTTAAAAAAGTAGTAGCCGAAGGAACCGAATTAGGTAAAAAAATAGACGATCTAATGGATCAGGGGTCATTAATTCCAGATGAACTAATGATTGATTTGTTTTTTGGGGAATTAGATAAAGATCAATATAAAGATGGTTTTTTACTTGATGGTTTTCCTAGAAATATAGTTCAAGCCGAAGCGCTTGATAAAAAACATGAAATAAGTAAGGTTTTCAACTTAGAAATTTCTGATGAGTTAGCAATGGAGAGGATTAGTGGTCGTCGTGTTTGTGAAAATAGACACGTTTTTCATGTTGATTATAAGCCACCTAGACAAGTAGGGCTTTGTGACCTATGCGCTAGTCAGCTTTTTCAACGTGATGATGACGAGCCAGAGGCAGTTAGTAAGAGACTTAAAATATATCGTGAAACTACAGCTAAGTTATTGGATTATTACGGAAAACAAGACAAGTTGGTTATTTTTGATGGTAGTGGTAGTATTGAAGAGGTTTCCCAAATGATTTTAGACTACTTAAATAAACATGTTGGATAAGAAAACTCCAGAAGAAATAAAAGCATTAAAAGAAGGCGGGCAGATCTTAGGTAAGGTACTAAGGACTTTGGCCAGCCAAGTTAGGGTTGGAGTAACTGGTAGAGACTTAAATCAACAGGCAGAAAAGCTTATCAAAGAGGCTGGCGGCAGTCCATCATTCAAAAATTACAATGGTTTTCCGGCTGGTTTATGTGTATCTATCAATGAGACGGTAGTTCACGGTATCCCAAGCGACAAACCGTTTAAAGAGGGTGATTTAGTTGGTTTAGACCTAGGTATGAAATACAAGGGTTTATATACCGATACAGCTACCACAGTAGCTGTGGGGAAGGTCAGTAAAGAGGCTGAAAAATTGTTGAAAGTAACTAGGCAAGCCTTAGAAGTTGGTATCTCAGAAGTTGGTCCCAATAAGTATATTGGTGACATCGGTCGGGCTATAGAAAAATTCATCAAACCACACGGCTATAGTATTGTTCGTGATTTAGCTGGTCACGGAGTTGGTAGGGCTGTTCATGAAGATCCGATTATCCCCAACTATGATGCCGGTGGTAGGGGAGAAAAGATGTTTCCTGGCTTGGTATTGGCGATTGAGCCAATGATTATTCTTGGTAAAAATTTTAGGGTAGTAGTTGGCAATAATAAATGGGATGTTAATTCTCAAGATGGTACCCTAACGGCTCATTTTGAGCACACCATAGCAGTGACAGAGGATGGGAGTTTGATCATAACGAAATAAGATATGAGGCTTTTAGGAATAGACTACGGCGATAAAAATATAGGTCTAGCCTTAGGTGACTTAGGCGGGATTGCTTTGCCTTATAAGATTTTGGATAATCAGGGAGAGGATTTTGTTGTTTCTCAGCTCAAAGAGATTGTCACAGCAGAAAATATTGAAGTGATAGTAGTTGGGCTACCTCATAGCTTGTCTGGTAAAAGGAATGAACGTCTAGATATTACTCAAAAATTTGTAGATTTGCTCAATGAAAAATTAAATATCAAAGTAGCGACTGTTGATGAACAAATGACATCTAAACTTTATGATAAGTTAGGTGTCAAGAAAGATATTGATAAACATGCAGCCGCTGCTATTTTAGATACTTATATATCTTTGCAAAATGGACCCCGTTAGAAATTCTAACACTTTTTCGCTAACGGGGTGGAGAAATATAATAATTAATTTTTAACGGGGTGGATAATTGGCTAAAATTTATTTTGGTTTTTATTACTTCAGCAGTTATTTGTTTTGTCTTGTCAAAAATAGTCATTGCCTTGGCTTATAAATTCAAGATTTTAGATTACCCTAGAGGTGAGAGAAAAATACACAGTCAGCCAACACCCTTACTCGGTGGTTTGGCTATTTATTTTACCCTAGTAATAATGATTGTGATTTTAGGGCAAAATCAACAGCTATTAGACACTAGAATTGATGTGTCGATGATAAGCTGGTTTTTGTTTTCAGGGCTCATTTTAATGGTAAATGGCTATCTGGACGATAAGTATCAAATAAAGCCTTACGTAAGCATTTTAGGGCCTATTTTGGCCTCCCTGGCAGTCATTATTGGCGGTTTAAAGATAGTCTATGTTACCAACCCAGGCGGCGGAGTACTTTACTTAGATCAGCTTTTCTCAGCCTTACCAGGCGGCGGAGATTTCTTTATTTTTTTGATAACCTTTATTTGGTTAATGGGGATTACCTATACTACCAAGTTATTGGATGGTATTGATGGTCTAGCTTCTAGCATTGGTCTTATTGCTAGCATTGTTGTTTTTGTAGTTTCTCTATCTTGGGATGTAGTAGGATCAACTACTTCACTCTTGGCTCTGACACTAGCTGGTGCGCTTTTGGGATTCTTGTTTATGAATTGGCATCCAGCTAAAATATTTTTAGGAGAAGGGGGGAGTACCTTTGTGGGATTTTCTTTGGGGGTATTAGCGATTATCTCGGGTAGCAAGATTGCTACAGCACTTTTGGTGATGGGTTTACCAGTGCTAGATATTTTTTGGGTGATACTTAGGCGCTGGAAGAAAAAAAGGTCTTGGTATCAAGGTGATAATGAACATCTTCATTTTAGATTGCTCAGAGCTGGATTTTCTCAACAACAGGTGGTAATGTTTTTTGCGGCTGTTAGTTTAGCCTTTGGTTTGGTATCGATATTTTTTACTACCAAAACAAAAATAGGTGCTTTAATTATTTTATTGGCAACCATGGCTTTTCTAAGTACTTGGTTGAACTACAAATTAAAAAAGATAGAAACTAACTAAAAAATATATGAATTCAGAACGTTGGCAAGAAGTCAAAAAACAAATTCAGCAAAATTTTTCTGTCCTTGATGATTATGATGAGGATTTAGAGCCGGGCATAGCTGAGGTTTTGGAGTTTGAGGGACCCCAGGGGCAGATGAAGGTCAAATATGTTACTCGGCCCAAGCTCTTGGACAAAAAAACTAGCTACTCCAATCGAATAGGCTCTGGTGTTGATGTAAAGTATGTTTTTTCTGACGATGAGTTTGTGTCACACCTAGAAGTTTATGTTATGTCGGCCGAGACAAATGATTGGCAGAAGATAGAAGCACAATCTTTATTTTAAGTGCTAAAAAGGGTATAATTCAGCTATGAAATTTTCTAGAGATAGCTTAATATTATTAGCAACCTTTGCTTTTTTGGTTATTGGTACAGTAGTGGTTTGTTTAACACATAAAGTGCCAGATCAGCAAATAGTTGTACAAAATGCGATAAATGAACCACGGATATTAGTTGGCCTACCTTTTGATTCACAGGATCATCCAGAATATATAGAGCAAATTAGACCAATAATTGTTTCTTTAGGGGCTAATATTAGCCTAGAAAATGTAAAGAAAATTCAGGCTAGTCTATTGGCTTTTGAGAGTCAGGATTCTGGAGTTGGTAAAGTGCATGTTAACCTTTATTTGGCTTTTGTTGATATGGAGAAATACTTAGTAGATAAAGATGATCAGGCCAAAGAAAATGCTTTAACTAAACTTAACTTAATTTCTACTTGGTTGCCAGAACTAGAAATTGAAATTGATAATTTAACTAAACACTTAGTCAATGGGTAAATACTTAGTACCACTCGTTAGTCCGCTGATTATCTTGATTGGCTTTTGGTCATTTTTTTATTCACACAACGGTTTGATTTGGTTGGTGGCTATTTCTGTTTTAACGATTTTGATTAGTGGACGTATTTTGGCTGGTAGACGTTGGTGGCGTTTTATGTTGTTATGGTTTAGTTTGATCACTGCTCATATATCACAACTATTGTTTTTATTATTGTTGACCTCTGGTACTATGCGTTATGGTTTATCTTTAGCTCTAGGGGTTTTCTGGGCAATTGTTTGGTGGTTTTTAAGACGTTATTTCAATAAGATAGATGATGCATTTAGCCAAGAATATCTTTCATTCAAAGGATTTTTTTATTATTTGAGTTTTTGGTTTTTATCATCTAGTCTTTATTCTTTGATTATATTTTTAAGCATCCCCTTACTTTATTCAATCATTATTATGCTGGGTGCTGCTTGGTTGTGGGGTAGAGAGATTTTACGCACCGCAGAAGTAAAAAATGTCTACTATATTTATTTTGGACTATTTATTTTGGGACAAATTTTAATTGCAGTGTTTTTTATACCAGTAAGCTTCTATGTTATGGGCGCTATTGCAACTTTGTGGTTTTTCTTTATAATAGATAGCACTATGAGGAAGATAAATTTTCCTCTTTATTTAGGGCTATTTTTACTTAGTACTGCTCTATTAGTAATCAGCTCTATTCTTTAGTTTATAATTTAGACAACAATAATATGGAAGAAGACAGAAAAAAGCATTTTGAGAGGCCAACCATGACTCGTCCACCCTCAATTTTTAATATTACTCTCTGGACTATCTTTATAGGTTTGATTGCTGGTTTTTCCGGTTATTTGCTTGCCAGGTCACTTTTGCCAGTAGGGGATGTTGAATATCTGGGGTTTTTAGGAGGTCAGCGTGATATAAAAGTAAACATTGAACAGCCTTTTACAGATTTAGCTTATAAATACGAAAATAGCGTCGCTGGAGTGTATAAATCCGCAGGAGTAAGCATTGTAGAAGGTAAGCCACTTTTTTCTCAGGATCAATTTTTAGGCTCAGCAGTGGTAGTTACTTCCGATGGTTGGTTGATGACCACAAATCAAGTTGTTAACGCTGATAAAATAAAACGTCAAATAATTTTGGGTGATAAAATTTATGATGTAGAAGAATTGAAAGTAGATCAATTCTCTGGAGCAGTTTTTGTCAAAATTGAGGCTAGTTTTTTACAGCCAGTTGATTTTCAGTTGATAGACAGTATCAAAGTAGGGGAAAGGCTTTTTACCAATGTTGATGTGCCTAATAGTTTGGCTCATGCCTTCTATGCCAATTTTTTGACTAATAGTCATTATGTCTCAGACCCTTACCTTTACTCTGATCGGGCGGATTACTACCTAGCTATTTCTGGTGACCTACCAAATAAAGTTTTGGCAGCACCATACTTTAATACCGATGGTGATTTAATTGGTTTAGCCTACACCACAAAAGACGAAGTGGTACTACTGCCAGCTGAGTATTTGAAACAAGGTGTAAAGCATTTGCTCAATGATACAAGCCGTCCAGTTTTAGGACTTAGGTATGTTGACTTAGAAAATAATAATGGTTTTATCCGTAAAGGTGTCTTGGTTTATCATCCTAGCTTAGCGGTTGTGGAAACAAACTTGCCTGCCTACAAAGCTGGTTTAAAATCTGGCGATCAAATTGTTTCAGTAAACAACGATGTTATTTCGGCTAGTAATAGTCTGAGTGCTATTGTTCAGAATTATCGTCCTGGTGACAAGGTTATATTCAAGATTTCTCGTGCTGGTATAGAACAAGATATAGAAATTCAATTATAAAAAACCTCTTGTGACCCCCTCCAGCTCCCCCTTATCAAGGGGGAGAGATAAAAATTCCTCCCCTTATTAAGGGGAGGTTCAGGAGGGGTCAAGGGGTTTTTTTATTTTCATCAGGTTTAAGTGCTAGTTTTATGTTGGGACTATATTTTTTATTATTTATCTTCCATTTGTCTACGTACTGTCCTAGGCCTTTATTAGCAAATTGATTTGAGCGCCTAGTAGACTTTTGCGACCATTCTATCAGAGAAATAAAACTTATTTTATAGCGACCAGACACTACGATATAACGTAGCTCTTCCTCCTTGATAGCTTGTCGGATGGTTTTACTGGAGACTCCAAAGAGGCGAGCTGCTTCAGAAACCGATACGCGAATGATGTTTTCCATATTTTTGTTTTCCACAGATATTTATTTAATTATACACTACTCTACACCTTAATACAAAAGTGTGGATAAATATAGATAATACTTTGAAAAATAATAGGACAAATATTACAAACTATGTTATACTCGAGGCGTGAAAAAGTCCTTTGTTTAGGACTTTATTTAGTAGCCTTAAGGTATTTACAATTGATAACTAAAATGTTATAATTCGTTCATTATATCTTTCTACTAAACTAATTACTAACAAAAGTCTTATAAATTCAGCTAATATTAGCATAAAATTTAAGGTGGCAAAAGTGTAATACTTTGGCTATTTTTTCGTCTTTATATATGTACAGTATAAAAAGTAATTTACAAGAGAAGATAGCGTTTCTAAAGCTGAAATCTGGTGATTCAGACGCTTTTGCATTTTTTTACGATAAATATGTAACTCGTATCTATCGTTTTGTCTATATTAGGACTTCAAATCAACAAACTGCCGAAGACTTAACTCAAGATATTTTTCTTAAAGTTTGGCAGCACCTAGTAGATAAACGAGACATCAGGAGTTTTCAAGCCTTTATCTTTAGAATAGCTAGAAATTCAATAATTGATCATTATCGTTTGAGCAACAAACAAGAACTGCCGCTAGATTATGTGGGAGATATGGTTGGCTCAGCTGACGATGAGGAAATCAAAAAATTAGATAAGTTGATTGATGCCGATACTTTAATTAGAGAAATTAATAAATTAAAGGCACAATATCAAGAAGTTTTAGCTCTCCGGTATATCGAAGACCTTACCATTGATGAAATTGCTGAAGTCATTCAAAAGGACAAAAGAAACGTCAGGGTCTTGATTCACCGGGCACTAAATAAGTTAAAAGAAATCGTAGAAAATAAATAACTCTCTTTCCATTGTCATTTCGACCGAAGCGGAGAAATCTAAGGATTAGATCCCTCGACTATGCTCGGGATGACAGATGTGATATAGAAAATAAATAACTCAAATATCATGAGTCTAGAAAGACAAATTACCCATCTCAAAAAGTTGAGAACAATTCAACCTAATAAAGAGTGGGAAAAGAAAACCAAGCATGAATTACTTTCTGAGATATCTTCTCAGAATAGATTAATGAAAGCCTATGAGCTTACAGCTGGTGAAAAACTAGATATGGTTTTTGCCAATGTGATGCGTAGGTTGCTTCCGTCAGTCTCTAAAGTAGTGGCTGGCTTTTTGATTGTCTTGATGGGTTCTGGTGTTTCTATTGCCGCTCAGGCTTCTGTGCCTGGTCAAGCTCTGTGGCCAGTCAAGCGATCTATTGAAAAAGCCGAGCTGACTTTAACTTTTTCCTCAGTCAAAGAAACAGAGATTCATATCAAACACGTTAATGAAAGAATGGATGAGATTACCAAGATTTTAGGAGAAGAGAATGGTGCGCCAGAGAAAAGAGAGAAAAAAGAAAAAGCAATTAAGCAAGCTGTTACTCATTTGCAAAAAGATATTACAGCTGCTGACACCTCACTTAAGATTGTAAAAGAGGAAAACAAAACTCCACTCAAAGTAGTGGAGCTAGCCAAGAAGGTTAATGATGTTGCCAAAGAAACCTCTGATGATTTAGCGGCCAAGAAAAAACAAGTTGAAGATAATGATGTAGATGTTATCATTAGTGAAGCTTTAGACGACGCTCAAGTAGTCAATAAAGAAGTAAAAAATTCAGCCATGAAGATAGCTCTAGAGGTTCATGGAGAAATACTAGCAGCCAATCAGCCTATTGTAGAGGAGAGTCAAAATGAAGAAGATTTATTGATTGAAGGCCAAATTTTGGAAAATATGGCCTATGAGACTTCTACACCAGAAACCAATGACGGTAGTCTAGAAGCACAAGAAGCACAAGCTAAGTCAGAATCAGGAGTAAACAAAGAAGATGCAGCTGCTGTTGAAGAAATAGTTAAAGGAATGTTGGCCTCAGAAATGGACGAGACCTCAGTAGAAGTAGAAAACGTCAAACAGAAAGTAGGCCAAGTAGAGGAACGAGATATAGAAGAAATAAAGGGTACTATTAATTTAGAACAACCAGGAAATTTGGAAATAGAGGATTTTGAAGGAATTGACCAGATAGAAGAACAGTCCAATGAAGCAGTTAAAGTTTTAGCTGAAGCCAAGATGCTGATGGAGGATGGTTTTTTGTGGGATGCTTATCAAAAAATGTACCAAGTAAGACAAGATTACGAAAAGACAGATATTATTTTGAAACAGTTAATCCAAGCTATTGCTGAGCACAAAACTATTGATTCGCAAGTTATTGATCAGTTGATCGATATTGAGCCTGAATTGCAAGGTGATGAAATAATTGAAGAGCCAGTAGAGGCCAAGGAGTTTAAAGCTTCTACTATCGAAGTAAATAGAGAAGAGGAAACTTTGGTCGCTCCTCAATAAAAGAGACCAATTGAACATTTAAATTAATTATTAATTTATAGAATCCTATTCAAGCGCGATTGCCAGGCTAGTCACTTGGCGTCATAGGTTACGGGTATGTAGTTTTCGTCAAAGACGAAAACTATTATCCCTAACTTATCGCTTAATCGCGCGCGATTTGGGGATTCACTTGCTTGTTTCGAGCTCAGGCTCAGACATAGCAAGATTTAATTAAGGTTCTCAGACAAGTTATTTTTTTACTCTGTCTTATAGACCCATTAGATTTAGTCACTTGAAAGGTCGGCATGACTATGTCGTGAGTGCTAGGTGCTATGGTTCAGTTCAACGGCCGTTGGATGTCTATGATACAAGTGATCAAATGCTGTTTAGAGAACATTTAAGGAGATAACAAATGAGTTTAGTAAAAAGACTTTCAGTTTTTGCTCTAGCAGTTGTCACCACTCTATCATTAGTTGGTAGCATCTCTCCAGTTAAAGCCGCTACATATAGCGCAGGAGATCTTTTGGCTGTAGAAGGTCAAGCTGATGCTGCTGTCTACTACATTGGTTCAGACGGCATGAAATATGTTTTCCCAGATTCCAAGACTTATTTTACTTGGTATGAAAACTTTGATGACGTTATGAGAGTTAGTGTAGCTGACTTAGACATGTATGATGATGGTGGCGCTGTCACATATCGACCAGGTACAAAACTGGTCACCCACATGAATACAGCAAAGGTTTATGCTGTATCTCCAGGTGGAACACTTCATTGGATCGCATCAGAAGAGATTGCAAGCAATCTTTATGGTGCTGATTGGGGTTCAAGAATCATGGATGTAATTCCTGGTTATTTTTCATCAAGCTATACCACTGGTAGTGATCTAGCAGACATGTACCCAACCGGTACATTGGTACAAATGGGTGAAACCATTTATTACATTGATGGAACCACAAAAAGAGCATTTGCTAATGCCGATGCCTTTGAAGCAAACAACTTTAGTTACGATAACGTAATTGACGTTGATAGCCTATCAGACTACACCGATGGTGATTCAATCACTGGTGAAGAATTAGCTTTATCTGGCTATATGCCAAGTGAAGGTGATGGTGATGGTGACGTTACCCCAGGTAGTTTGACAGTATCTACAGCTAGTGATACTCCAAACCCAGGTGTTGTACCATCAACTTCTGCTAGCGTTGAATGGGCCAAATTTAAGTTAAAAGCTGGCGCTAACGGTGCTACTGTAGAAAGTATGACTGTTTTGCGATCCGGCGTTGGTCCTTATGACGATTTTCAAGCTGTTTACCTATATGAAGGTGATACTCGCTTGACTAGTGGTAAGACTATCAATTCTTCAAGCAATAAGGTTGTTTTTAACAGCTTGAATCTTGAATTGAGTGCCAACCAAACCAGATATATTTCTGTAGTGGTTGATGCCAAGGCATCAAAGACCGGTACTCACATGTTTTCAGTTGATACTGTAACTTTGGATTCAGGCACTGCTTCAGCTAGTGCTAATGGTAATTATATTAGCTTTTCACCAAACAACGCTGGTACGGTAGCTATTACCAAGGGTAGTGCTCCATCAAACGCTAATGTTGGTGAACAGAATGCAGAACTTACTTCTTTCACTTTGACTACTGCTACTCACGATGGTAGTTTAGAGGATGTTTCTCTATACTTTGGTGGCGCAGTATCTAGAGGTGATATTAGCAACCTGGAACTTTACAAAAATTCCATGTCTGCTGAGAATTTAGTAGCTTCTACTAGTGGTTTAAGCGGTCAAGATTTAGCCGTATTTCATCTTGATACTCCAATAACTTTGGATAAAGGTACTGGTGTCAAGTTCTATGTTTACGGTGACATTTCTACTGATGCCAAAGCTGGCTCTGCAGAAACCGTCATTTTCTATCTTGATGAAACTTCTGATATCAGAGTAATGGATACTACTTATGACTTCCCAATGGGTGTTGACAATGGTATCTATTCCTGGACTGGTGGTACTGGTGCTGGTACCTATGATGGTTCTGGAACCAACTTTACTACTTTCTATTTGGAAGCTGCTGATGTAACTGTTAATACTAGTGGGCCATCTGCTAGCAATGTAGATGCTGGTTCCTCATCAGCTGATGATATCAATTTCTTGAATTTTTCTATTACCAACAATCAAGACATTGAAGTCAAAAACATCCAAATTGAGTTTCATAGAGTAACAGGAACAGATTTAGATGCTAGTGATACTACTGTAACTGGTAACTACATCACTGATGTTAAGATCACTGATACTGACACCAACACTGTTGTTTGGGGTCCAACTGATATTTCTAGTTTTTCTGACATTGGCTCAAGTGCTGGTGTTGGCAAGAGCTGGACAGATGCTTATGGTCTAGATGCAGGTACTCATAACTTCAAAGTTACTGCTGATTTGAAACATGCTAGTATCAATGAAGTCGCTAGTACTCAATATTATGTTGTCCTAGGTGACAAGGTTGATGGAAATACTTTTACAGCCACTTCTTTGAAGAATGTAAATAATAATAGTTATATTACTAGTATTGTTCCATCAAGCTATACCCAAGGTGCTAACATGACTTTGCTAGGACCATCTCTAACAGTATTAAGATCAACCACTCCAAACTCAGACGATATTGTCCGTGGAGCTAGTGGCTTAACAGTTGCCAATTTGATCTTTTCTGCTGCCAGCAGTGGTGCTGATGTAAAGGTTACTTCAGTTAAGGTTTCTGGCTATGTAGATGGTTGGTCAAGAGCTGTTACCTTGACCAAAGATTCTACTTCAACTTTAGAAATAACTGACCTTATTATGAACGTAAAGGCTTATGCTGAACAAGCTGACGGTTCTGAAACATTGGTTGGTACCAAATCATTTAATACTTCAGGTGAAGCTACTTTCAGTAGTTTAGCTTGGAGCATTCCAGCTGGTGAGACCAGAAATTTGCGTCTCACTGTTGATACCAACTCAGGACATACTCCAACAGTTGGTTTGACTACTTTAGATGCTTTTGCTGTGGATATCACTGATTTCTCTGCTGATGTATCAGCTGAGACTTCATCAGGCACTGCTCTTACAGCTGCCCAGATGGGTACAGCTACTTATGACTTACCAAACGCTGCTACAACAGCCAATGCAGGTCCTAAGTTTGCTATGTATACTGCTGGTACTTTGACTGTTCAAAATGGTCCAAGTAAACCATCAGTAAGCTTGGTAACCACTGGTTCAAGTGATACTTATTATCACCAATTAGAAGTATTTACTGCTTATGAAAATCTAGCAATTACCAAGATGAAATTCTTGGCTAGTGGAAACTTTGGCAACTTTGCTTCAGTTAAACTAAGTGGTAAGAATTCAGCTGGCACTACTGTATCATACACTCGTTCAGTAGATGGTACTGGTTATGTAACCTTTACTGGTATGGATCTTAAGGCTGATGAAGACGGTGAATATATTGACGTTTATGTCACTTTAAACACTGTTAATAACGGTGCCAATGTTGGTACTGCCTCAACCTGGAATCTACAAACTACTGGTTTTGAAGCTGCTGGTGTCAGTGGAAGTAATACAAGTATTACTTCATTTACCGACTCTGACTCTGCTTCAAACGGTTTGTATGTAGTCAAATCAAAGCCAGTCTTTGCTAATGCTGGTGCTAATGGTTCACTTGCTGACGGTGTTAACACCCTCTATAAGTTTACTGTTACTCCATCTGGTGAAGATAAGGTAGCTATCAAGAAGTTGAAATTTAATGTTGACGGTACAGGCTCAGCCCTTAACCTAACCAACTTTAGATTGTACAAAGGATCTTCTTGTTCAACAGGTATTGATACAGCTTTCTTTACATCAGGTCTCTATGCTACTTCTCTTGGAGCTTCATTTATCTTAAACAGTAATACAGCTGTCTTTGGCGCCGATGCCACCAGCACTGTTTATATGATGTTTGAAGAATCAAGTGACTCTAGCTACACTGATGCTACTGATGCTGATGGTGAACTAGTAGTCCCAGTAGGCGGTGAAACTTATTGTTTGAAAGCCACTGTAGCTGGTTCTGCTAGCAACTATTCAATAGTTACTAGTATTGCTGAAGAAGGTCAGGACACAGGTACTCCAAATATTGGGGCCCTAGCCTATGACCTAGCAGACACTGACGTAGTGGTACAAGCTGGTTCAACTGATTCAGACATTGTTTGGTCAGACTATGCTTCAACCACCAGTCATGAAGATGCACTAGATAATAGTGGTTCATCTGCTGATTGGTACACCGGTACCTATCTACCAGGTCTTCAGAGTGATGCAACTTCATTGAGTAAGACCTAAGATAGTTTTTATCTCAAACTGAAGATATAGAAGAAAAGCCCTCCGTACGCGGGGGGCTTTTCGAAGCTCAAAACATATGTTAAGATAGGGAAAGATTAGTATTAATTGTCTGAAAAATCATGAAAAATAAGTGGTTTTATGCCCTACTAGGGATTATAGTTGTGGCCGCCGTAGTCGGCACTATTTTGTTTAGCAATACTGAAGAAAAGCAGGTCACTGCCTGTCTAGACAACAAAGCATCAGAGGAGTGCTATACTGAGTATTTACAAGCAGGAGTAGATGCCTATGCTCAGGAAAACTATGAACTAGCTTTGGAAAAGTTCAAGTTATCAGCCTTGGCCTATGACAATGATAAAGCGGCTGGTTTTACTGTTTGGCGAAATATTGGCAACGCCTATCAAGAGTTGGGTCAATATAGTCAGGCCCAAGAAGTCTATGACGAGCTACTGCAAATAAACCATCAAGATATTGCTATGGTTTATTTGGATTATATTAGATTGTTTGACAGACAACAAGATTATCAGGGGGCCTTGGGAGTAGCTAATGAGGCTTATGATAAAATAAAAAATCCAAGCTACCTTTATAAAAAAGCGCAAATTCTGGAAGAGATGGAAAAATATAATGAAGAAATAGAGATTTATGAAAGATTGCTTTTGGAAGATTCAGCCAACAAAGAATCAATCCAAGCCAAGATTGATAGGATTAAAAAAGCACATAAACTATAATGTATAAAATTGTAGAAAAAAGATTACTTAATATCAATAAAATTCTCTTGGCATTAGCTTTGTTGACTCCGCTTATAGTCAGCAAACTTTATGTCCAGCCTTTTGTGACTCCGCGGACACTATATTTTAGAGTAATAGTAGAAATACTATTGGTTTTTTATTTGTGGTTGGCTATCAAACATAGAGAGTATCGGCCAAATTGGAAACATCCTTTGGTGATGTCTATTTTAGTTTTTACTTTGACTTTGTTTTTGAGTGGTATTTTTGGAGTACAGTGGAATCGTAGTTTTTGGGGTACACTTTCACGAAGTGGTGGAATTTTCAATTGGCTTCATTTTTTAGTATATTTTTTGGTGCTCATTAGTGTGTTGAAAGATAAAGTTGATTGGATCTGGGCGCTACGACTGCTAGCTAGTGTTAGTTTTATAGTAACTCTCTATGCTTGGGCGCAAAACCTTGGGCTGAACGTGTATGAGTCTGGTGTTTATCGTGTTACCGGTACGATTGGTAATGCTGCTTTATTGGCTGGATTTTTACTCTTTGGTTTATTTACTTTTTTATATTTGTTGGTCAGCAGCAAAGACAAATATTGGCGTATATATTATATTGTCGGTGCTTTGTCCAATCTAGCCATCATCGCCCTATCTCAGACTCGTGGTACTATGCTCGGTGTAGCTACAGCAGTATTTTTGGCTTTAATTGTCTTGGCTTTTAGTCAAAAGCAGGTGGGTAAAAAAGCGGCCAATATTTATCGAGTCATACTACTCTTATCAATTATTTTTGTGGTTGGTATTTTTTATTTTAGAGATACAAGTTTTGTCAAAAACAATACTTTGCTTAATCGTTTTACTGCTATCAGCTTTGATGATACCACTACTCAAACTCGTCTTTATGCGTGGCGTGGAGGATTACAAGCTTGGCAGGATAAGCCTATTTTTGGTTGGGGCGTAGAAAATTTTAATATTGCCTATAATCATTATTTTGATGCTGGTTTTTATGATTATGTTCAGGGTGAAACTTGGTTTGACCGAGCTCACAATCAGCCAATAGAATATTTGACTACTACTGGTGTAGTCGGTTTGGCGGCCTACCTTTCTATCTGGTTGGCTTTGTTTTTGACTATTATTAGACTCAGAAGAAAAGATGAAATTAATCACTATCAGGCAATTTTACTCTTAGGAGTGTTGGTAGCTTATTTTGTTCACAATTTATTGGTGTTTGATTCTATTAGTACTTTACTTAGCTTTGTATTTTTATTAGCTTTTGTTTATTATCTTGGTCAGCCAGCCAAAGAGCTCGAAGAAAAATATCAGCCAAAAAAATATTTAGCTGCTTTACCAATATTAGCTTTGATTTTGTTGCTAGTAGTCAGTGCCAAAATAAATATTCCACTCAATCAATCTGCTAGAGACTCTCGGGAAGTTATCCAGCAATTTGAATACAAAAATTATGCCGATACAGTAGTCTATGATCGTCTCGACGCTAGTTTGAGCAGAAATTTGCCTTGGGATTGGGAGTTGATTGATAATTATACCAAACCAATTTTAGATGTGATTCGTGAACCGGGAGCGCCGGTAGATTTTGATCGGGCCTTGGAGTCAGTCAAAAATTTGGGAGAAGTTATTTTGACTACAGATAGTCCTGAACTTTTGGATGCCAAGATTTATGAACGTTTTGCTAGAATTTACACTTTGTTAGTAGAGATTAGTCCTAGTGACTATTATAAGGAGCAAGCCCAGTATTACTTAGATGCGTCTTTGGAGCTTAGCCCAGAGCGATTGCCAACTATGTATGTCTTGGCTCAACTCAAGGCCTTTGAGGGAGATTACGATGGGGCAGCGGCTGTTTTGGATCAGGCCATTGCTATCAATCCAGATATTGCCCAGACTTATTGGTCGTACGCTTTGATTTATAGTGTCCGGGAAGAAGATCAGGATAAAATGTTTGCTTATATCAGGCAAGCAGTGGACAAGAAAATGACTTTTACCAGTGTAGCTTACATTGAAAATATCTTGCCGATTTTTCAGCAAGAACCAGTGGACTATGAGTCTTTAGAGTATTTATATTTACAGGCCATCAATATAGATAGACAAAATCCTCAGTGGTATGCTTCTTTGGCGGCAGTTTATGCCAACCAAGGTCAAAAACAAAAAGCTATTGATACAGTCAAAAAAATACTGGAAATAGATCCAGCCTATGAAGAACAGGTAATTGAATTTTTGAGTAGTTTAGAATAACCCCTCCCAACCTCCCCTTAACAGGGGAGGGGCTAAAATAATTTGAGGTAAAGCTCTTCGGTTTGTTCTAGAGTTTTGGCCAAAGAAAAGTTATCGAGAATATTTTGGTGGTTATTGGCTACCAATTTTTCTTTTAGGCTAGATTGAGCCATTCTTTCCATAGCCTTTTGTAGTGATAGTGGATTGGCAGGAGTAGTCAGTAGTCCGGTTTCTTCTTGTTTTATTACTTCAGGTATTCCACCAACTTTGGAAGCAATGACAGCTACTTGAGCTAGTCCAGCTTCTAAGATAGTGTAAGGTAGACCCTCTTTGACTGAAGGTAAAACAAAGATATCAAAAGCTTTGAGGTATTGCCAGTCTTTATTGTCGGGTGTGATAAATTTTATATAATCACCAAGATCAAGTTCGTGAACTTGTTTTTTTATTTCTTCAAGATTTGGACCTTCACCAATAAATATCCACTGCCAATTGCCTAGTAGGAGAGAGTGGTCTGCTTGAAGTAGTTTTATAGCTCCAACTAAATATTTGTGTCCCTTGGTGTCATAAAAGCTGGCGACTGTGCCAAAGTATTTTTTGCCAGGAGCTAAGCCGAGTTTTTTTATAGCTTCTTCTTTATTCAAAAAATTATACTCAACAGGATTGATACCATTGTGGACAGTGAAGATTTTGTGCGGTGATACTACCTTTTGTTCGATAGCGCTTTGTTTGTCAAAATCAGAAACAGCAATTACCAAGTGTTCAATGCTTGTAGAAACCATTTCAGCAGTTTTGTAGAGTTTCTTTTGTAGCTTTGACACCATTTCATTGAAGACAAAACCATGAGCAGTATAGACAATGCGTAGTCGGAGATTCATCGGGTTGGCAGAGTGCATCTTGGCGGCTACAGCACCAACAAAACCACCCTTAGAACTATTGAGGTGAATTAGATTATAATTATCTTGCTTAAGTATTTTTTGAATCTCCAAAACTGCTGAAAAATCTTTAGCAATATCAATATTTCGAACCAGAGCATTTACTGGGATAGTTTTTAGATTGTTTTTTTGGCAAATATCAAAAAATCGAGGGTCTTTGTTTTTGACCTCGCCATAGGCAATACTTACTTCATTATTTTGAGAAAAATGTTTGGCCAATTCTAAAACATATTTTTGAGCCCCACCCCATTTGGTTTGAGTCACCAAAAATATGATTTTTTGTTCCTTTAATTTTGCCTTATTCTCAATTTTTTGGCTAATATTAGACATTTTCCATATTGATTTATTTTGCAATAACTGGTATAATTTTATAGAATTTATCAATATTAAGCAAGCAATGTAAATCCAGTTGTTATAATTATGAAACTATTAATTACTACACAAAAGGTAGACAAGGATGATGCTGTGTTGGGCTTTTTCCATCATTGGTTGGAAAAATTAGCTCAGCGTTTTGATTTTGTGACAGTTGTTTGCTTGGAACAAGGAAAGTATAGTTTACCATCCAATGTTAAGGTAATTTCTTTGGGTAAAGAAAAAGGTGGTGTCAGTCGGCTCAAATATGCTGGTCGCTTCTTAAAAATCGCCATTCAAGAAAAGAAAAACTACGACGCTATATTTTCTCATATGAATCCAGAGTATATTTGTATTGCTGGAGCTTTGTGGAAACTCTGGGGCAAGAAAATTGCTATTTGGTATAATCATAAGGTGGGTTCTTTGGCAGCCAAAAAAGCTTTTATCTTGGCAGACAAGATTTTTTATACCTCTCCTTATGCCTTTGCTGCCAAGTATAGTAGATCTCAGATTATGCCAGTAGGTATTGATATAAAACAATTCAATGCTCAGGCAAGTTTTAGTGGGGCCAATAGAATATTATCTTTAGGTAGAATCTCGCCAGTAAAAAATGTTGATGTCTTGGTCAAGGCTTGCCAGATTCTCGATGAAGAGGGTTATGAATTTTCTTGTCATATCTACGGTCATGCACCCAAGCGTGATGAAGCCTACTACAAAAAGATAAGGTTGGTAGCTGGTTCGCTAGAAAAAAAGAAAAAGATATTTTTTTATCCTAGCGTCAGCAATGAAGAGGCAGCAAAAATCTATGGTCAGTATGATCTGTTTATAAATATGACAGCTAGCGGTAGCTTTGATAAAACTATTATTGAAGCCATGGCTTCTAAAAGACTAATTCTTGTTTGCAATAAATCTTTGGGTGATTGGCTACCAGATAAGTTTTTATTTGAAGATGGTAATGCCAAGGACCTAGCCAATAAAGTTAGGGATGTTTTTTCTTTGGAAAACAAGGAAGAGTATCAAAAAACTTTTGCTGACTACGCTCAAGCCGAACATAGTTTAGACTCTCTAATAGATAAACTTGTTAAATTTTTTCATGGACAAAAATAAATTAAAAATTGTAATTGCTACCGGAATATTGCCACCAGACATTGGTGGACCAGCTACTTATGTTTTGCGTTTGGCAAGACATTTGGAAAAATTGGGCCATGAAGTAAAGATTGTTACTTATGGTGACGGAGAAACTAAGGTGGTGGTAGGAAATGATCGTGATTTTAGTTTGCACATTGTCAATAAGCGCTTACCTTTGCAGATTCGCTATTTTAAATATTTTAAGGAAATAAAAAAATTAGCTAAATGGGCTGATGTAGTTTATGCTCAGGATTTGGTCAGCACAGGGCTTCCTTGTGCTTGGGCTAAAATTGCTAAGCCGAAAATGAAACTAGTAGCTCGTTTGGGTGGTGATTTTTTGTGGGAAAAGGCTTATAATATGGGTTGGACTGACAAGCCCTTGAGTCAGTATCATGCTCAGCCAAAGAATGTTCAAGAAAAAATTTATTTAACTGTATATAAATTTGTTTTAAAAAAACTAGATAAAATAATTTTTTCTACCAAATGGCAGAGTCAAATTTACGAGCAGTTTTTTCATACTGGAGCTAAGTCAGAAATTATAGAAAATGCTTTTCCTAAAGCCGCTGTTGGCCTAGAGAATAATACCAGTAGTAAGAATATTTTATTTGCTGGTCGCTTGATCAAACTGAAAAACCTTTCTCGGTTGATTGAAGCAATTGGAGAATCTTGCGATGTCAAACTAACAATCGTTGGCTCTGGTCCAGAAAAGGATAATTTGGAAAAAGAAATTAAGGCTTTTTCTTTGGAAGATAGGGTGACTATTAAACCACGGGTGTCCTCTGTAAAATTGGACCAGTACATAGCAGATAGTTTTTTGGTGATAGTACCATCTATCTCAGAGGTTAGTCCTAATATTGCCCTAGAGTGTATACGCTTGGGTAAGCCGATATTGTTGACCAAAGAATGTGGCTATGCCCAAAGATATAAAGATGAATTAATTTTTATTGACCCCTTTAGTATATCTGACATGAAAGAAAAAATTTGTGGACTTTTGGACGAGAGTAATCATAAAAACTATCTAGCTAAGATTGCCAATATTGATACTAGTCGTAGCTGGCAGGATTTGGCTAAAGAACACGTTGATTTATTTTCAAAATTACCCCGTTAGAAATTTACTCTAGTAGGGTTAAGATAATAAATAAAACTATTATTGTCATCTCGACCGAAGTGCCTGCCTGCCGGCAGGCAGGGAGGGATCTAGATTTCTCCATTCACTACGTTCAGTCGAAATGACAAGTATAAAA